>DATMLR010000142.1:0-16078 GCA_035570015.1 Puia sp. | reverse complement strand
GCAGTTCCACGACTTTGTCGGAGCGAAAGAATTGTTGGTTGCCTGGTTTGTAAAAGGCGCGCCGGTTATCGGGGTGATCGATCTCGGTCAGTCTGCCGCGAATCTTCTCCGGGTCCAGGAAATATAGAAGAATTTTTGTATAGAAGTCGTATTCCTTCCGCCGGATGGTGTCGAGGTGGACGATGTCTTCGAAGAGCCAGTCCTGCGCTTTGGAGGGGACTACTTTGCCAAGGCCGCTGTCGGGGCTATGAACCAGGACGCGGCGAAGGCGGCCGACCTCAGAGGAGACTGAGACGGGAATCTTCGTTTTGTTAGGGTAATTCTTTACCATCTGCAAAAATACTTTATTTGGGGGAATCCCCGGGTGGGGTTGGGATCGGCTAAAAATTCGTAGGTTTGGAAAAAAAAGGGATGTTACCGATCACCGACGAGACTATCGATCTGGTGAATGACCGAATCCAGCAAATGGATGAGGCACAGATCGGAAAGATATGGGATGAGTTTGCGCGGGAACAGCCGGCGCTGGTAGGCTATGTGCTGGGAGAGAGCCAGGAGCTGCAGCAGCCGGATGCGCGAGAGGATGTGGCCTATGTACTTACGGTGATCCTGCTGAGTTTCCGGGAGTGGGTCGCGTCGCTGGCGCCGATTTCGGAGAAGGAATTCGAGTTAGCATTCAATGCCGAATATGATGAGATGGAAGATATTTTCCAGGAGGGGTATGACGAGACAAATGCGATGGCAGTGATCGATTCGTTCTGTCAGCCGCAGCTGCTGCAGTTTGCGGCGGCGACCATCTACAGTGATGACGGGGAAGACGGGGAGGAGAGTAATTTTACCGAAGAAGAGGCGGGATTATTTATCATTATCTTCAAGACGGCGATCGGGCTGCTCCATGAGAAGGCGGTAGTACTGGGGAATTGAGAGCAGGAACCCTGAAAATCAGCGTTAATTTTTTGACACCCACCATCCTGATGTGGTAGCCCAGGGATAGCCCAGTGTGCCGCTACCGGTGTCGGTCGAGAGAGTTCCACCAAGCCCAAAGAACACCATTATGTTCCCACCTGGATTACCGGTACCTATTGATATTGCGCCGGAAGAAGGGTCCACTGTACCATGCATTATTGTTGGGGATCCGCCGTGTAGAGATTGCAGGGTGCCGGTAGCGGTATTATTGGCATCAACTACTATCTTCAATGTCCCGGTGTCAAAAATAGGAGGGTTTATCTCAACCAATCTACTGCTATATGTCCCGCTCCAGGTACCCGCAAATTGAGAGGTGGCCGTTTTCTTGGAACAAGAAATGGCGGAAATCAGGAACAGGATCACAACCGGTACTTTCATGAATGCCCTTTTGAGGATGACAGTGGGGTTCAACGGAACGTTGCATTACAAATCCTGGAATGGAGAAGAGGGATATCCTTATTTCAGAAACTTTGCCGGAATGGGATGTTTTTGAAGAAATTCCATGGCCTTCTTGTCCTTCTTTGTGAAATAAGGGGCCTTGGCATATTTCGCCAATTTTTCCGTATTGCTGTCATCGACAGCTCTTTTTTCAAGACCTTTTTTATTTTTCATATTTGCACCGCTTAGATCTTCTTTACAAAGATAAACATTATTTGCGTTTTATGAGGAAAGCCTGGTAGTTGATACCTTTTCTAAAGGGTTTCCACTCGCCGTTGATATAACCAATCACCCTAAAAAGACCACCGATTTCGCCCCAATAAGCAGAGATACCCATTTGGTAGAGCCTGGTGCGAGAAAGGGTGCTTCCCTGCGCAAATATGAAAGCCTCGGGATGGAGCTGTGTAAAATCCAAAACAGTATCAGCTACAGTGGCGAGTACTTTTTGACGATCTTTGTTGTTGGTGGTTATGCTGTCATCCGCGTCGAAGGTCTTTTCATTCCAATCACCGAAACTCAAGTTAAAGATATGATCGGGCGATTCGGATATGAGCTTGTATCGAATCAGTTTTTTTATTTTCCCTTTGGGTCCTTCGCTGAAAAATTCGTAATAAAACTCTTCAGGAATCCTATTGTATTCATATTTATCTTCTTTCATAAGATTTCATAGTTAAGGTTAATTTCTATGACTAATTTAAGACTATTATCCGGGGAAACTAAATTTTTTAGTAGAATAGAAGCGAAGGTGGTTGCCAATCGTCGGAATCAGCCCCCGAGTCAGTCCGCAGCATCTGCAACTCTATTGCGATGAGTTTGCGGCCCGGTAAAACGCTCGGAAGATAAGGGACAACGAACGCTTCGAGTACTACGTTCAGCGCAGCGAAGGCCGGTTAGCGTACAACCGCTTAATCGGAAAGGATAGCCCATCCGACACATCTTTTCCTCAAATAATAGTAGATTAAAAGTGCCGCCCGAAATGGCGGTTTTTTGTTGCCCCAAAAAAAGGGTTAAAATACCCTTGTAAGAATTGATAATTTGTTTTCCTTTTACGCAATTAAAATCTTACGACATGTTTAATAAATCTGCTGCGACATTGACTGCGTGTATTTTGATCCTACTGTCCTGTAGCGGACAAAATCAAAAATGGATGAATCGAGAAGTCAAGAATGATACCGATTTATTGAAAACGACAACTTGGCTGGAGGCTCTGTCGTCGTCTGGTTCTGAGATGGGCACGGGCTATTTCTTTTATAGCATCTCGCAAAAGAAATTTTACATCATTACCAATAGGCATATCGTCAAAAATTATTCAATATTAGTATTTGGTTTCAATAAAAACGTGAGAAGTGATACTTTTTTTGAAATTGACAACCTTCAAAACCACGTTATTTATTTCTCTAACGATTCGGTAGATATTGCGGCTATACCACTTGAAAATATTCCATTCTTAGATTTATCTGAGTTTCCTTATTTTAAAGTATTTACAGAAAAAAATTTATTAACAGACAAAGAAAGTTCTAGGTTGGACCTATTTATGGAAAACTTAATTAGTCTATCCTTCCCGGGTTTAACAGTTGTGCCTTTCCCATTCCAACCGTATATATTTCATTGTTCATTCGCAACTCCATATAATTTTAAATTTCAGCGAATTGATGAATTTTGTATAAATAGCGACCTTAGTCCTGGGAGCAGCGGCTCTCCGATCATCTCTATAAGAAATGAAAATGGAATTCATAAATATACTCTATTAGGGACATTTTATTATGAGTTCGCTGATTATCATTCTGTCGATTCTGTAGCTTTGGATACTATAAAATCCAGCATACTGCTACCGGTATTTGATACCGCTGTCATAATCGATAGTAGACGGCATATATTGAAGGGATACGGGACCGTCGTTCCCCTACATCTAGGCAGGGTTATCAAGGCGGATAAAATTATGGAATTACTCAAGCGATAATTTTTGTACCATCTTTAAAAATGTATATAACTCTTTTGGGCGGTATATAAGTTGCTTCATCCTTCCGTAACAAAATAAACCCCGTTTGAAACGAGCATTGGTAAACAATTTTGCTAAACTAACAGAGGTGTGCCCCCAAGCGATGATGCTGTCTCGATAAATTTCAGTTTTAAACGGAATTATCGCGTTGACCCCAATCGTACATGGTAATGATACCTCCTTAAATTTGGAATTATCCGATGATAATCCTCGTTCGACAACAATAAATTGTTGACCGAAAGTCCGTGACCGCGGTATGGAACTTAAGTGAAGAGGGAAAGCGATCTTATAAAAGGGAATATTTTTCTTGTCAGGCATAATTTTGTAATTTTAGGTGCCGCCAAACACTTCCGATTACCCAATGCCCATCACTCAGTTGGGAACTGACTATTAAGGTTACTAAAATTAGTCAGTATGCAATATGGTCCCCTCAATTAAAGAAAGTGTAAAATTATCTGAACCGAGAAGCGACGGCGTATTTTACATTTACGTCACTGATGAGTTTGAGGCTATTTTGGCCGGGGCAGGGTTCATAGAAAAAAGGGTCTTTACGGAAGTGAATTTGATGACCTTTCGGCGACAAAGAGGCGATACGGAGATAACCCAATACTTCGGTAGGGGGCATCTGGTAACCTGTGCCGAAGTCGCTGATATGATTCGCACCGATGTTTTCCGGGCAATGCGGGTGGAAACGGCAGACGATCTAAAGCTCTTGCTTAAAAATGCCTTCATCGAAGTTCCAAACTTTGGCGCAAAGGTTTTTGCAGGCTTGTGATATTCTGGTTTTGATTTCGTTTAACCTTAGGTCTTTGAGATGAATTTCAAACCATTTACGATCAGCAGTTAAATTAACCGATTGCTGCATGTCTGCAAAAATTCCGCTAAATGTGTTATAGATTCTTTCTAGTTCTAAATCCGGCGCAAGTTTGGGGTTTTTGTCTTTAATAATGCCAATCACCTTAAGGAACTCATTAATTTTTGACGGGCCTTCATGCGTGAAAAAGGTTATTGTATAGTCATGGTAGGAAGTCTGAAAGTCCTTGTTTAAAGCTTGAATCTTTTCGCCAACGGTCATAATGATAAGTTTCCCCGAAAGTACCCAATATCGACATGAAATTCCCACCTGTCCCAACACGTGTATAGTTGCCACGGAAATAAACTACCAACTGTTAGTTTGCTGAACAACTTTTTCAACTACTTTTGGGCAACCAAACAGGTTTGCCCATGCATTTTCAGCTTTCAGAAGAACATTTGATGATCCAAAAGGCGGCGCGGGATTTCGCGCGTACAGAATGTCTGCCGGGTGTTATTGAACGGGATGAGCACCAAAAGTTCCCGCGGGAGCAGGTGGAAAAGCTTGCGGAGCTGGGTTTCATGGGGATGATGGTCGATCCGGCTTATGGCGGCGCGGGGATGGATACCGTCAGTTATGTGCTGGCGATGGAGGAGATCAGTAAGATCGATGCCAGCGTGAGTGTGTGTATGAGTGTGAACAACAGTCTCGTCTGCTGGGGGCTCGATGCCTATGGAACGCATGAGCAGAAACAAAAATACCTGACACCACTTGCACAGGGACGGAAGAATGGGGAGCTGCATATCGGTGCTTTCCTGTTGAGTGAGCCGGAGGCGGGGAGTGACGCAACGTCGCAGCGGACGACGGCGATCGATAAGGGGGATCATTATGTGCTGAATGGAGTGAAGAATTGGATCACCAACGGGAATTCGGCGTCGGTGTATGTGGTCATGGCGCAGACCGATGCGAGTAAGGGCAGTCATGGGATCAATGCGTTTATCGTCGAGAAGAGTGCGCCGGGGGTCGCGGTTGGCGCGAAGGAGAACAAGTTGGGTATCCGGGGCAGCGATACGCATAGCATCTTGTTCAACGACGTGAAGGTCCCGAAAGAGAACCGGATCGGGGAAGACGGATTTGGGTTCAAATTCGCGATGCAGGTATTGTCGGGAGGACGGATCGGCATTGCGTCACAGGCACTGGGGATCGCGTCGGGAGCGTACGAGCTGGCATTGAATTATTCCAAAGAGCGCAAAGCCTTCGGAAAGGAAATCATGCAACATCAGGCTATCCAGTTCAAACTGGCGGATATGGCGACGCGGATCGAGGCGTCGCGACTACTGTGTCTGCGCGCAGCGTGGGAGAAGGACCAGCGCCTGGACTTTGCGCTCAGCTCTTCGATGGCAAAGGTCTTTGCTTCGGAAACCGCCATGTGGACAGCCACGGAAGCCGTTCAGATCCACGGCGGGTACGGTTACGTGAAGGAATATCACGTGGAAAGGCTGATGCGGGATGCCAAGATCACGCAAATCTATGAAGGCACGAGCGAAGTACAGCGGATCGTGATCAGTCGTGCGATTCTAAAGTAGCCTTATGGCGTTCACCGTTGAGCTCCCTTCCGAAATTATAGGTAAAATTGACCTTCAGCACCCTTGTCTCAGGCTTGGTGATGGCATCCTGGAAGAATACGCCGGTTGAATAGGTCTGGATCCGCGTCTGTTCGGTATTGAATACGTCCGCCAGGCTGATGACAAGCGTGCCTGCATTGTTCTTCAGGAAGTCTCGTTTGATCGCGATATCCATCCCGCCCGCGGGTAGCGTCTTTCCCTGTGCGACCACATTTGCCGCACTGTAGTTGCCCGTCAGTTGGAACGTATAGATTGAAAAGAGCTTCATTTCGGAATTGAGTTTGGCAAAACCGCTGAAACCCGACGCCGAAAGCCCCTGCGACAGATTATCGGCATTAATGATTGTCTCGAAAAGATTCAGGTTGACGGTCGCATTCCACCATTTCGTCACGGGGACTTTGGCGATGATCTCCGCCCCGTAAGTGTTGCTGTAATTTGCATTTTCAAAAGTACTCAGCAGGGTATCGCCGGAGAGCGGGATATTGTATGGCGTCATCGGGCTGAGCGTATTCTTCAGGTACAGCGTGCTGTTCAGCCCGATAGTTCCGAATTCCGTGTTGTACCCCAGCTCCACCAAATTCGTATTCTCCGGCCGGATTTGGGGGTTGCCTTCCTGGGGGTTCTGTGGATTGGTATAGTTTGTCAACGGGGATATCTGCCACCACTGCGGCCGGTTGAGCCGCCGCGAATAGTTCAGATGGAGCTCGCTGTTATCGCCTGTTTTCTCGGTCAGAAATAGGCTGGGGTACACGCCGGTCGTATGGTAGTGAAAAGTGCTGTCGATGTCCAGCAAATGACCGGTGTAGTTATATTGCTCGAAACGCAGGCCGGCCATATACCTGAACTTCCCCAATTGGTCGCTGAAGCTGCTGTAAGCGGCATAGGTATTGTCGCTGTAGCTGTAATTATAGCTTGCAGCCGTATCCTGCGCATAGGTCTGGGTGGCCGGGGAATAGTTCTGGAAATCGTTAAAGCTATGATTGGCATGCAGGGTAGCCTTTATCCCACCTTCAATCTTCGCATTCCCGTCGTGTAAGGGATCGACGAAGTCGGATTGCAACGTAACGCGATGCGCCTGCCCAGTCCCCTGATATTGCTGCACATAAGGGCTGCCGAGGGCTGCTCCGTTCTTGTCGAGATATTGCATCGAATAGTCCCCGTTGCCCGGCCCGTGATAGGTTTCCAGAGCGGCGCTGGCGGTCAGCTTTTCGTTTTCCTTTTTAAATACATGCGAATAGTCAAAATTGGCATGGCCAAAAACGAAATTATCGCTCTCATATGAAGTTCGCGTGCTGCTCGAGTCTGCCACCCCGTTAGCCTCCATGTAACTGGTCGTCTGGATACCGGTGGACGGATGATGTCCGAAGCCGATATTGCCGGCGAGGCTGAACGTATTCCGGGGGTCCATGAAAAAATCCAAACCTGTATTGATCCGCTGAAACGGTCCGGTGGTCACTATGTGGCCGCGTTGGAGCACCGAGGTATTCGAGGTGAGGTCGTTCAGTGTGGTGGTCGTATTGGAGACGGACCGGTGGCCATGGGCCATATAGTTAAGCGTGAAATTCCATTTATTTTTGTACATATTCGTGTTCAGGAAGCCGTAGGTCTCGTGGAGGGAATTCCATACGCCGGTGATGGAGCCGTTCATCCCCGGCTTGCGGTTTTTCTTCAGCACGATATTTACGATGCCGTGATTGCCCTGCGCGTCATACCTGGCGGAAGGATTGGGCATGACTTCGATGCTTTGGATCTGATCGGCGGGGATCTGGTCCAGTGTGAGCTGGGTCTGTTTGCCATCCAGCAGGATGACGGGTGTTCCGTTCCGCAAGGTGACATTGCCTGCAGCATCGACGCTAAGTGTCGGTACCTGGCGGAGGGCATCCTGTGCAGTACCGCCTTTGCTCGCCAGGCTTTTGTCCACATCGAATATCTTCTTGTCGATCTCGGTTTTCAGCACGTTTCTGGTTCCCATGACTGTAACCGCCTGCATTTCCGAGGGGATGGGTTTTAACCGGATGGTGCCGGCGTTAAAGGGCGCCCCGCCTTCATGACGGCTGCCGTCAAATGATTTTGAAAAAGACTGGTAACCCACCGCGCTGATGCGGAGGATATAAAGGTCTTCGGGCAGGTCTTTCAGGGAAAAGCCCCCGTCGGCCCGGCTAATCACTTCGGAGACGATGGTTGAATCCTGATGCAGCAGAACAATCGTGGCGGCTGGGATTGCTTGATGGGTTTCGCCGTCTATTATCTTTCCGGTCAAGGTGGATTCGTCCGGGTGCGTTCGGATCTGAGCGTCGGCAAAGATCGGGGACAGGAATAATAAGGCATAGATAAAATTTTTCATAAGCGTCATCACCGGCAAATTAGCCCTATTTGCGGGGAGAGCAATCGAATCGCGTTACCGCTGGTGTAAATCCGGTTAAGCGCCGGTGTATGTCTGCCCGCGCGCTTAACTGTTCGAATCCACGTCTCTCTTTTCTTTATGCCGTTCACCGCTGAGTTCCCTGCCGAAGGAATAGGTAAAGTTGATCCTAAACACCCGGGTCTCGGGCTTGGTGATGGCATCCTGGAAGAAGACGCCGGGGGTATAGGTGTCGACGCGTGTCCGTTCGGTGTTTAAGACGTCAGAAAGGCTGAGCACGACCGTTCCGGAATGATGGGGGAAAAAGTCCCTTCTGATGGCCAGGTCCATGCCACCGGAAGGAAGCACCTTACCCTGCGGGATATAATTGCCGGCGTTATAGTTGCCTGTCACCTGGAAGGTATAGGTGTTGAGCAGCCTCATATTGGAATTCAGCTTTGCGAACCAGCTGAAGCCGGAATTGGAAAGACCTTGCGAAAGGTTGTTTGCGTTGATATCGGTCTGGAAGCAGTTCAGATTGGTAGTGGCATCCCACCATTTGGTGATAGGCGTCCGCACGATGACCTCCGCGCCGTAGGTATTGGTGTAGTTGGCATTCTCATAGGTGCTGAGCAGGGTATCCTTCGACAGCGGGATATTGTAGGACGTCATGGGGTCGAGGGTATTCTTCAGGTACAGCGAGGAATTGAAGGCGACGTTCCCGAATTGAGTGTTGTAGCCCAGTTCGACGAGGTTGG
This sequence comes from Puia sp., assembly GCA_035570015.1. Lineage (GTDB taxonomy): Bacteria > Bacteroidota > Bacteroidia > Chitinophagales > Chitinophagaceae > Puia. The sequence continues at coordinate 7,161 of DATMLR010000142.1, read as the reverse complement.
TATTCTCGGGCCGGATATTCGGGTTGCCTTGCTGCGGGTTTTGCGGGTTACTGTAATTGATCTGAGGCGTAATCTGCCACCATTGCGGGCGGTTGACGCGACGGGAAAAGTTGAGGTGCAGCTCGCTAACGTCATCGCTACCCAGCTTTTCGGTCAGGAAGACGCTGGGGTAGAGCCCGGTCATGTGATAGCCGAAGCCGCCGCCTGTGCTGTCGAGCAGGTTGCCGGTGTATTGATATTGTTCAAAGCGCAGGCCGGCCATATAGCTAAAGCGGTCGCCGAGGTGCTGGGTGAAGCTGCTGTAAGCGGCGTAGGTGCTGTTGGTATAGCTGTAGTTATAGCTGGCGTTGGTGTCGCTATAGTAGCCCTGGCCGAAATTGTCCTGGAAATCGTTGTAGGAATGATTGGCGTTGAGAATGGTTTTAACGCCGGCTTCGAATTTGGTCTTTCCGTCCGGGAAGGGATCGGTGAAGTCGGACTGGAGGGTGATGGTATGAGCGTTACCGAACCCCTGGTATTGCTGCAAATAGGGACTGCTGATGGCGCTATCGGATTTACTCAGGTATTGCATGTTGTAGTCTCCGTGGCCAGGACCGTGATAGGTCTCCAGGGCGCCGTCGGCCGTCCATTTTACGTCGCGCCGTTTGAAGGCGTGGGTATAGTTAAAATTGGTATGACTGAACAAAAAGCTATTGGTAGTATAGGAGGTACGGGCGCTGGTGGAATCGAGGTCGCCGTGGTTGTCGATGTAGGAGGTAGTCTGGGTTCCGGATGTCGGTCGACTGCCGAAACCGATGTTGCCGGAGAGACTGAAAGTGTTGTGTTTGTCCATGTTAAAATCCAGTCCGGAGCGGATCATCTGGAAGGGGCCGGTCGTCATGGCGTGGCCTTGCTGGATCACGGTGGAATTGGTTGCCAGATCAGTCAGGGTGGTAGTCGTATTGGTGATCTGCCGGCGTTCGCGCGCCATGTAATTCAATGTAAAGTTCCACCGGCCCTTATATACGTTGAGGTTCGCGAAGGCGTTCATCTCGTGCAGGGAGTTCCATTGGCCGGTAACCGATCCGTTCAGACCCGGTTTGCGGTCCTTCTTCAGTACGATGTTTACGATGCCGTTATTACCCTGGGCGTCGTATTTTGCGGAAGGGTTGGGCATGACCTCAATGCTTTCGATCTGATCGGCAGGGATCTGGTCGAGTGTCAGGGTTGTCTGTTTGCCGTCCAGCAGGATGGTAGGCGTCCCGTTCCGAAGACTAACGTTGCCCGCTGCGTCCACTTGGAGTGTAGGAACCTGGCGAAGGGCATCCTGTGCGGTACCGCCTTTGCTCGCGAGGCTTTGGTCTACGTTGAAGACTTTCTTATCGATCTCGGTCCGGAAGACGGGTCTGGACCGTACGACCGTAACGACCTGCATTTGGGAGGCGGCCGCGGTGAGGCGGATGGCGCCGGCATTGAAGGGGGAGTGCCCGGCAGGAATACTGCGGGAAAATGGCTGATAACCTACGACACTGATACTGAGGATATAATCGTCTTCGTTCGGCAGATTAGCCAGACTGAAGGACCCATCTGGCCTGCTGATGGTCTGGGCCGCGATCGTGGAATCCTTGCGGAGAACGGTAATAGTGGCGGACTGGATCGGCTGGTTGCCGTCGGTTACTTTGCCGGTGAGGACCTGGCCGCCGGGATGCTCGAGTGCGGCGGATACGGGATGCGGCTTAAGCTGAGCGAAGGCTGCGGCAGGGAAAAGAAACAATATTGCGGCGGAGTAGATCAAGTATTTCATGCGTAGATCAAAATATTTCATGAGGGGCAAAGTTATTGCTAAAAGGGTTTAGCAACACGAGCGGAGCGTACCGCTCGTAAAGGTATCTTTGCGCTGGGACAATTTTCACATGACTATAACAATCGACATTTACCGGGGCATTTTGGATCGGGTGGGGGCGGCCGTTCAACTCGTTGCGGTTTCGAAGACCAAACCGGCCGCGGATATCCTGGCGCTGTATGGGATGGGGCAGCGGGATTTTGGGGAGAATTATGTTCAGGAGCTGGTGGAGAAAGTGGGTCAGCTACCGGCGGATATCCGGTGGCATTTTATCGGGCATTTGCAAACCAATAAGGTAAAGCTGGTGGTGTCGTTTGTTCACCTGATCCAGGGGGTTGATAGTCTGCGGCTGTTGAGAGAGATCGACAAGCAGGCCGGGTTGAAGGGAAGGGTAGTGGATGTTTTGCTGCAGGTGCATATTGCCCGCGAAGAGACGAAGTTTGGGTTGGATACTGTGGAATTGGCGGAGGTGATGGGTCAAGTCGAAGGGTTGGAGCATGTGCGGGTAAGAGGGTTGATGGGGATGAGCTCTAATACGACGGATGTTGAGGCCGTGCGTGAAGAGTTCCGGGGATTAAAGTCAATGCTTGACCGCTATTTTCCGGAAGGGGGCATTCTGTCGATGGGGATGAGTGCGGATTATGAGATCGCGATTGAGGAAGGGAGTAATATGGTTCGAATTGGAACCTTGCTGTTTGGTGAACGGGGCCAGAAGCGTTAAATTCGCGGCATGGAAGAGATCAAAAAGGAAGAAGAGAAGTCCCTTAATTTCCTGGAAGAGATTGTAGAAGAAGACCTGGCAAGTGGTAAGTATAAGTCAATCCTGACGCGCTTTCCGCCGGAGCCTAATGGCTATCTGCATATCGGTCATTCCAAGTCGATCGTGTTGAATTTCGGGCTGGCGAAAAAGTATGGCGGCAAGACCAACCTTCGGTTCGACGACACCAATCCGGTGACGGAAGATGTTGAATACGTGGACAGCATCAAAGAGGACATTCAATGGCTCGGCTTTGAATGGTCGAATGAATATTATGCTTCTGACTATTTTGAGCAGCTCTATCAGTTTGCCGAAGAGCTCATCAGGAAGGGGCTTGCGTATGTAGATGATAGTTCGGCGGAACAAATTGCGCAGATGAAAGGCACGCCGATGATGCCGGGTAAGGATAGTCCGAATCGAAGTCGGACGGTGGAGGAGAATTTGCAATTATTCCGGGAGATGCGGGCGGGTAAATACCGGGATGGAGAAAAAGTGCTGCGGGCGAAGGTGGACATGGCGGCCGCGAATATGCAGTTGCGGGACCCGATCATGTACCGGATCAAGCATGCGAGTCATCATCGGACGGGGGATGCCTGGTGCATTTATCCGATGTATGATTTCGCGCACGGGCAAAGCGATTCGATCGAGAAGATCACGCATTCCATTTGTACGCTTGAGTTTGTTTCGCACCGGCCTTTGTATGATTGGTTTATTCAAAAACTGGAAATATTTCCTTCCCGTCAATATGAGTTTGCGCGGCTGAACATGACCTATACGGTGATGAGTAAGCGTAAGCTGCTCCAACTTGTGAACGAAGGTCAGGTCACCGGCTGGGACGATCCCCGGATGCCAACGATCTCGGGACTTAGGCGAAGAGGGTATACGCCGGAAAGTATCCGGATGTTTGCGGAGCGGATCGGGGTGCAGAAACGGGATAACCTGATCGATGTGTCGCTGTTGGAGTGGTGTGTCCGGGAACACCTGAATAAAATAGCGTTGCGCCGGATGGTGGTATTTGATCCCCTGAAAGTCGTGTTGACGAACTATCCGGATCAGGAGGAAGTACTGAAAAGTGAAAATAATCCGGAGGACGCTGAAACGACGACTCGTGATGTCCCTTTCAGCCGGGAGCTGTATATAGAGCGGGAGGATTTCATGGAGGTTCCGCCGAAGAAGTTCTTCCGGCTTTCCCCAGGGCAGAAGGTGCGACTGAAAAGCGCCTACATCATCCAGTGTGATGAGGTGATCAAGAATGCGGCGGGCGATATCACGGAACTGCGGTGCTCCTACCTGCCGGAAAGCAAGAGCGGCGGGGCACTGGCGAATATAAAAGTGCAGGCGACCATCCATTGGGTTAGCATTCCGCATGCGGTTTCGGTGGAAGTGAAGCAATATGATCGTTTGTTCCGGGTGGAGGATCCGGCCAGCGAGGAGGGGGACTTTAAAGAATATCTCAATCCGGATTCGTTGCAGGCGATACCGGCAGCGTATGCGGAGGCGACCTTACGGCATGCGCGGTTCAACGAGCATTATCAGTTCCTGCGCAAGGGGTATTTCTACCTGGATAAAGATAGTTCGGAGGAGAAGATGGTCTTCAACCGGACGACGACGTTAAGGGATAATTGGGCGAAAGAATTGAAAAAGTCGACCCCGTGAGGTAAAAGTAGGGTCGACTTCGCGATTTATTAGTTGCCGCCGCCACCGCCGCCGCCCATGCGTTGCGGACGATTTGCCTGCTGCCAATCCTGGTATTTCTTGTAGAGATCGGCTCCGAGGACAGCCTGGATGCGGGCGTTCGCTGCATCCATAAAGGGCGTCATTTTTGCCATCATATCCTCGCGGCTCAAACCGCTGTTAGCCGGATCTTGCCTTAGTGCCCGCCGTTTTGCCATAAGGTCCGCGTTGATAGCTTTTATGGAGTCGGCCTGTACCTGTGTCAGGTTGAGGTCAGTCTTCATCTTGGCATATCTGGCTTCCATGGCCTGACGCATAGCGGCTGTATCGCCCCTCATTCCGCCACCATCCTGGGCGAACGCGGAAGAAGCGGTAAAGAGCGCTATGATAAGCGTAGCGCCAGCGATCGTTTTCTTACTGAGATTCATAGTTTATCATTTTAATGTTAGATATACCAAATATGTGCTAAAAACCTGTGCCAACCCGCGGTTTTACGCAGGCGGCAAACCGCACTTGCGGGGATCGGTCAATCGGTGCTTTTTTGGCGTGAATATTGCACTTTTTGTCGTCTCCCAAACCCTCAGCCGTCTCAAAAGTTCAGTCATTTTCAATTGTAAGTCATTATTTATCAGTATTAAGAGCAGTTCTACCTAAATCGCTCCATCATGTGCTTATTATCTGTAGGGCTGGAAACCCTTGGGTTATTACTCCGCGTTTGGCTCTGGATTTCAGTGCCGATTGCGGTTATTCTTTTGTTAGTGGCAACCTGGTTGAACTATTTACGAAGCTCCCGGTCGAAAGGCAATATGAGGCTGTCGGTCGAAGGTCTCGGCGGGAAGGTCCGGCCCGGGAATGATGGGTTGGAGGGGGTTGAGAGCGTGGATTATAGCGATCGGGAGGATAGCAATCGGGAGGATCGGGAGGATAGCAAGCAGGAGGATAGCCCTCAGGAGGAAAGCGACAGGGAAGAACTTACCGCGACGGGGAAGGAGACGATTTATCAGGGGATCCTTTGGATGAAAGAAAAATATGAGCAGTACCGAGAGCAGGCCGATCGGCGGTACGAGCTTTTGCGGGAGGAGTTTGGCCGGTCGGAGCGTCGCTACCAGGAATTGATGGCGATCATGGAGCAGGATAAGAACCGCGTGCTAGGGGATCATCTGGCGGAGGCGCAGGGTCACCTCGATGCGAAACAAGGGGTCATTGAAGAGAAACAGCGGATAATTGAAGACCTGGAGGCGCAGCTTCGATCCGAGCGGTTGAAAGTAGAGGAGCTGATAAAAAAACTGCAGGCCAACAGCGAACTCATTCTACGGATTTACAAGGAACTGGAAAGTATTCCGGATTTGGGAAAGTAATCGGAAGGATTTCTTCATAATTGTTTGACTGTGAGCAATTAATTATGTGGCAAGTCCTTTGTCCCTCTCTGAGGGATAATCCGTACGTATGAAAAACTTATTCCTTTCTTTTCTCTTGCTCATTTTCTCGATCTCTTCTATTTATGCGCAAACCCAATTGACGAAGGTCGCTCCGGCCGGTCGTACCGCTATCCGCAGCGTTGTGGCGCAAGGCGGGGAGCTGAGAATGCTGGTGCATGTCGCGGAGGCGGGTGCATATCAACTCAACATTTATTCAATGGATGGGGAAATCGTCTATCAGGAGACGCTTCAGGTGGAGGCTGGTGAATTGGAGCAGAAAATCCAGTTTTGCAGCCGTGTACATGGGCTATATGAAGTCCATCTCTCCGGGACCGGTGGACAAAGTACGCGTCAATTGATCTGGTGATCAAAGGAGTTTCTTCGCTTCAAAGCTCAGCGCCTCGGACACGATGTCCTGCAGCGATGCCTTCGGGTTTTGCATCAGCAGGTCCAGCAACTGACGGTTAAGGTCGGCCGCGGTGGCCCCTTCGGGGAGAAAAGAGCCAACCTGGTTTATGATCAACATATTCTGATCCTTATAGTTTCGTATGGCGTCCCAGGCTTCGGCGCTGACATAGATCTGTTGGGTGATATTGTGCTCAAATTCCTGGCGGATACTCAAGGTCAGCAGAGATTGCATTTCCCGGGCGGTAAGCTCGGGTTGGTGTGTGCGATGGATCAGGTTGGGGAGGGCGATGCGGTCGGTCAGCAGAATGAGGCGTTCGTAGGCCTGGAGCTGAAGCTGGCGGCTAGGGATAGAAGTGGGGTCGGTGGCGTGGCTCGCCGGGTGGCTTTGTTCGGCGACTTTTTTTTCAGCTGCTTTCAGCTGGCGGCGTTGGCGGATCAGGAGCCAGGCAAGAATACCGGCCAGGAGTACGGCAAATACGATTGCTACAATTAATAGGGTGGTATTGGAGTCCATGACACAAAAATAGGGAATTATGGCCGATCCTCTTCCTTCTGGTGCCGGGTGTCTACCTTCCGGTAAGAGAGGAAGAAGACCAGAGGAAAGATCAGCAACGAGAATGCTGTGGCGCAGGTCAGGCCGCCGATGACAACTCTTGCCAGGGGCCGGGAGCTTTCGGAACCGATGCCCGTGGACAGGGCAGCGGGGAGCAGGCCGATGGTGGCCATGAGGGCCGTCATCAGCACCGGCCGGATGAGCTCGTTGACCCCCAGCTTGATCGAAGTATAGAGCGGACTTTCGCTTTGGCGGATATGATCCAGGTTACGTTTGAAAGCAGTTATAAGCAGAACGCCTTCGAGGATACAAATGCCGAATAGTGCAATGAAACCTATGCCGGCGGAGATACTGAAGTTAGTCCCCGTGATCAGCAACGCGAGGATGCCGCCAACTACGGCAAAGGGTACGTTGAGGAAGACCAACCCGGCGTCCTTGAGGTTGCCGAACATGACGAAGAGCAGGAGGAAGATCAGCAGAAGGCTGATGGGGACGACTTCCTGAAGGCGTTTGGTTGCCCGCTGCTGGT
>DATMLR010000141.1:0-2527 GCA_035570015.1 Puia sp. | reverse complement strand
CGGTGATCAGTTGCAAGGCATCCTCCAGCTGTTGTCTTTTGCGGGTTATGGTTAACTTCAAAGTGACTAGCTCCTTCCGTTGCTTCTTCTTTCTCTTCTGCGATCTGCCTTCGTCGATACGCTTTGAAATGGGCGATAGCAGCTGGTCATCGAGCTGCCGGATGAAATAACCTGTCGCGGCTTCGGTGCGTTCGTGTAAATATTGGTAGCCGTCGGCTTCCGCGCCGGGAAGGAGCTGTTCGAGCTGCTGAGTGAATCGTCGTGCGGTGTCGTGAAGAGCAAGCGCCGGTTTCGCATAGTCGTCATGGTGATCCTGCAGCTGTTCGGTCAGGCGCGACCAGTCGAAGGCGCGCAGGAGTGTGGTGCTGATAAAGGTGCGCTGGTCCTGTTCCAGCTGTTGTTCGACGATCTGGTTCGGCGGGTTGTTTTCCATAAAACCGGCGACTCGCCCGTCGGTGCGGATGGACCAGGGAGTGATCCGGGACCGGAGTACCAGGCCATCCAGCGAAGTCAGGCGGCTGAGGGCGACATAGACCTGGCCGGGTGCAAAGGAATCCCCGGCGTCGATCACTGCTTTCTCAAAAGTGAGGCCCTGGCTTTTGTGGATGGTGATCCCCCAGGCGAGGCGGATTGGATACTGGGAGAAGCTGCCCAGCTCTTCTTCGTCGACCTGGTCTTTGTCCTTGTCGTAGTTATAGCGGATATTCCTCCAAATCTCTTTTTCGAGGATTAGCTCTTCGGGCTCGTCGGGGAATTGGATGGTGATCCGCTCGGCGGAGAGGCGGCGGATCGTGCCGATCTTTCCATTGTAATAGCGCCGGTTTTCACCTTTATCGTTCTTGATCAGCATGATCTGGGCGCCTGCCTTCAGGGAAAGGGTTGGTTCGGCAGGGTAGGCCTTGTCGCTGAATTCGCCAGTGAGGGTGGCGTCGTAGGTGTGAAGCTTGCCCGGGAGCTGGGCGAGCTCCTGCCGGTTGATCTGATCGGCCTTGGCGTTGTGGGACGTGAGGGTAATATAATAGTCGGTCTTTGGTGCGACGAAATCGGGTTGATAGTAGTCGGCGAGGGTGCTAAGGTCCGAATCGGTAACTTGGTTGTTGCGGATGCTGTTGAGCAGGTCGATGAAGCGGGCGTCGTTCTGCCGGTAGATCTTCTTCAGCTCGAGACAGGCCGGCGGCGCCTGCGCGATCACTTTGGCATCAAAAAAGAACGGACTGCCATAGTACTGCTTTAGCAGTTCCCATTCGTCGCCCGTTACAACGGGGGGCAATTGGAAGAGGTCGCCGATATAGAGCAGTTGTAGCCCACCGAACGGGAGCAGCGGCTGCTGCCGGAAGTGGCGGAGGATGGTGTCAATGGCATCAAGGGTGTCGGCGCGAACCATACTAATCTCGTCGATGATCAGCAATTCCAGTTCCTGCAACAGTTCGCGCTTGGCGCTGCCCAAGCGGATATTGCGAAAGAGGCTATGCGGGTCCGAGGTGGCGATGTTAGACGAGGGTGCGGAGAAGTATGGCTGAGGAGCGGGAAGGTAAGGTCCGAAGGGCAGCTGAAAAAAAGAATGGAGTGTCGTGCCGCCCGCGTTGATCGCGGCGACCCCTGTCGGTGCAGTGACAGCCAGTTTCTTGAACGTGTTGTCGCGGATGAATTTGAGAAAGGTTGTTTTGCCGGTCCCTGCTTTCCCGGTCAGAAAGACGGATCGGGAGGTCTGATTGACAAATTGTACCGCCAGTTCGAAAGCAGGGTTATATGAATCCGATCCCATAGGAACTTGCAATTTATCAAATGATTCGAAATATTTGCTAACTTCCTCAGATGAAACGAAACTGGTTGCTGCCCGCGCTGCTGTTCTGCGGCGGCGCGTCCGTTGCCAATGTCCGGCTGCCGGCGGTCCTTGCTGACAATATGGTATTGGAGCAACATTCTACCGTTAAACTTTGGGGTTGGTGTGATGCCGGGGAGAAGATATTTGTTTCTCCTTCGTGGAGTCCCATCACTGATTCGGTAGTAGGAACGCGGGATGGTCATTGGCTATTGACGGTGGCCACTCCGGCGGCGGGTGGTCCATATACGATCGACATCAGAGGCTGGAATATGATCCGGTTGAAGAATGTGCTGATCGGAGAGGTCTGGGTTTGTTCGGGTCAGTCCAATATGGAGATGTGCGAGACGTGGGGGCTGCCGGATGTACAAGCGGATTTGCCGGCCTGCGCCAACGATCAGATTCGGTTCTTCCATGTGCCGAGGACAACTTCGACGGCGCCGCAGGATGACTGTCCGGGGCGGTGGGTGGTTTGCGATTCCGATGAGCTGAAGACATTCAGTGCTGTGGGGTATTATTTTGGGAAGACATTGAATAAGGCGCTGAGTGTGCCGGTGGGGCTGATTGAGGCATCGTGGGGTGGTACGCCGGCGGAAGTCTGGACTCCGGAGGCATTGATAAACGATGATTCGGCGCTGAAGGCCGCGAATGGCAGGCTGGTTCCGGCTGTTGGCTGGCCTTATCTGCCGGGTCGTTGTTATAACG
>DATMLR010000140.1:0-2197 GCA_035570015.1 Puia sp. | reverse complement strand
GAAGATACAGGCTTCCAGGATCCGGTCATGATCATCGGCCAGGACCCGCGGTACCTCTGTTTTCGCCCGGGCAAAATTGGTCAATAGCTGCGCTTCCCCGCCCCAGAGACAGATGCTGCGGCCGACGAATTTTGCTCCGGTATGATCGAGCATCCGGATATTGTCGTCGAAGTCTCCTCTGCCGTTGAGCAGCCCTTCCATAGAGATAGAGCGGGACAGATAGTTGTCCAGGACCGCGCGGGATATCACGGTATCGAAGTGATAGCTCTGCGCCGCGCCCGGCAAGGCGCCCGCGAGCAACGCGATTAAAATTATTCCGTTGGTATGGTAGCGTCGGCTCCCCATTGTTTATTGGGTTTGGGCCCCATTTCCAGCTCCACCGTACCGCCATTCATTAATTGCCGGTGAGTGAACCAGGGCGATTTCAATTCTACGCCGTTGATGCGCGCGCGTTGGATGTATTTATTGGTTTGAGAGCTATTGCGGGCGATCAGGGTAAATTGCCTGCCGCTGTCGAGTGCAATCGTGACTTTGCTGAACACGGGGCTTCCGATCGAATAGACGGGCAGGCCTGGCGTCACAGGGTAAAAACCCATGGAAGAAAAGACCACGAAGGCGGACATGCCGCCGCCATCTTCGTCGCCGGGCATGCCAAAGATATTGTCCGGAAAATAGGTGGCGAGCAGGAGCCGTATTATTTGTTGCGTCTTCCAGGGAGCACCCGCATAGTCGTATAAATAAGGGATATGGAAGCTGGGCTCGTTGGCCATCGAGAACTGACCTACCAATCCGGTAGCGTCGGGAAATTTGTTCCAGAATTCCTGTTTGCTGCGGCCGAGACCTTCGCGGAACAGTTGATCGAGCCGGGCTTCGAATGCCTGCCGGCCACCCATGAGGCCGATGAGGCCGGCGATGTCTTCCTGCACCTGCCAGAGATAGGTCCAGCCGTTGTTCTCATCATAGTAGTCACGGCCGCCGGGGCCACCGTCGAATTTGGGATCGATGTCGATCCAGTTGCCTTTGTCGTCTTTGGGCAGGAAAAATTTTCTTTCGTTATTCCATAGGTTCAAATAATTCCGTGCCCGAGGCGCAAAAGAATTGAAATCGGCTGTCTTGCCGAGATCCTTAGCGAGTTGTGCCAGGGCCCAGTCATCGAAAGAAGCGCCTAAGGTAACAGCGACAGCCTGGCGCTTTTCGAAGGGATGCACATCCGGCTCCGTTTCCTTTTCCCCTGGGTGAAGCGCTGGAAAATAACCTTTTTCATGGTAGAAGTCGTCGAGTGGTGTTTTTGGACCGTTGCGCCAGGGCAGCAGCGTGGCGTCGGTAGCGTTTTTTCGCATGCCTTCGTAAGCGGCAGCCACGTCGAAGTTGTGCAGTCCCTTGCGCCAGGCGTCGAGGAAGATGACGGAGGAATGGAAGCCGTTCATACAGGCATAGTCGCCAAAAAGTACGGGAAATGTAGGCATCCAGCCGGATTGCCGGTACATGCGGACATAAGACTGCAGCATATCCTCTTCCTGCGCAGGATGCAGTATCTCCCGAAGCGGGTGCAGGGCAAGATAGGTATCCCAGGACCAGTCGTCTGCGTAGAAAGGGCGCTTGTCGGTCTCCACCCGGTGGTCGTAGCCACTGTAATAGCGGCCATCCTCCGTGATGTCGACCATGCGTTCATGGCAGCGATAAAGCGCCGTATAGAAAGACCGGCGTTGCGCCGCAGTGCCGCCTTCAACGCGGATGCGGCCCATGACATCGGCCCAGGCAGCCTCTGCGTGCTGCTTCACCTGATCGAAGGACTTGCTGCTGATCTCTTCCTCGAAATTCTTTTGGGCCTGTTCGGGGCTAATAAAGCTGATGGCGTATTTAAAGCCGATGGTTGCAGAACCGGCGGGAAACGTCACGAAGGATTTGCGGCGTCCGCTATCGAGGGTTCCGGTAGTTCCCGGGCGGCTGAATACTCCGTACATATAAACTTTGACGCCTCCCTGCCACGTCTCCATTCCCGCTACCTGTGATCCGGATAGGAAACGCCAGGAAGATTCGCCGTCGTTCAGCATATCGAGCAGGATGGAAGGCGTGGCCTTTGAAGGAAAGGTGAAGCGATAAAAGCCGGTCAGCCGCCCGGGGGTGAATTCCACGGTAATGCCGTCGTTCAAAAGATAGGTGGAATAGTACCAGGGATGCGTGACCTCGAGGTCAT
>DATMLR010000139.1:0-5111 GCA_035570015.1 Puia sp. | reverse complement strand
AAAAAGCTGCACCAGAACTATAGCAACCTCTCTACGCAATGGGTCACCCTCCAAAACCGTATCTTCCTCGTTTGGTTTTTCGACATTCCGCAAGACCAGAAACTCATCAGCCGCCAGATTTACGTCTCCACTATCTTCTATGACCAGATCCTGGACCTCAACGCCCCCGTTTTCCACCCCGAAGACGCCGGAAAAGCAAAAGCCCTCCTCCTCCGTCTCGCCGGCACCATCAAAACCTACGACACCCACCTCGACCTTGTCGCCCTACAGAAAAAGGTAAGCAAGTAGGCTTACTCACAGATCAACAAGTTTTGAGAGAAAATTCTGGATACGCTCATCTGGCGATTTTTTCCAATCTGGATCATCAAAGAATTGTCGAACGTAATTTTCTCTTTTATCGTGATAGTAGTGCCTATTCCAATGTCCAACCGTTTCAAATATTGGAGGAATTCAGGGTTGCTATCCTTCACCCCGATCACTTTGTAGGTTTTTCCAACGGCGGCTTCTTCGAGCATGAGCCTGCAGACCGACACCATTTCTCCGTTGGCTGAAGGTATCGGATCTCCATGCGGATCGTATTTGGGGAAACCGAGGAATTTGTCCAACCGGTCCGCCAGATCGGGAGACCGGATATGTTCCATTTGTTCGGCGATATCATGCACCTGGTCCCATTCGTAGGCCAGCTTTTCCGCCAGGAATACTTCCCATAAACGATGCCTTCGGATGACCGAAATGGCTATGACCTTTCCCGCGGAAGTCAGCTTTGCCCCTTTTGTCTTATCGTATGCGATCAATTTTTTTTCCACGAGCTTCTTTAGCATGTCAACTACAGAAGCCGGATTGTTCAACAGGGCTTTGGCGATGGCGGTGGGCGTTACTTTTTTAACGCCCTGCTTATCAAGGTTGTAAATGATCTTTAGATAGTTTTCCTCTGAAAGTGTCTGCATTTTTCATCGTCTTCCCTTAAAGGTAGAATAAAAAATCAGTTCGATTAAAATTAGGTTTACCTAATAATTAATATTTTGCTAGTCAAAAATAATGTTTATGTTTGGCAAACTATAATATAGTATGCGTATCCTGGTTGTAAGCATGTTCGTTATCGGACATTGGGCGCATGTATATGGACAGGCGGATAGTCGGTGGAACTTCCATATTCAGAACACGGAAATTGTGCAGGGTGACCCCGCTTTTCCAGCCAGGTACTCAGGCCCGAACAGCCTTAATACCAAGGGAGAAGTGCAGGAAACCATTACGTTGAACCTGTACGCCGGTATACGTTTGTGGCGAGGTGCCGAGGCGCATACGGACTTTTTGACGTGGCAGGGTTTCGGGCTCAGTCAAACGTACGGGATCGAAGCATTCCCCAACGGCGACGCCTATAAAGCCGGGACCAGGGACCCTAATTATACATTTGCGCATTTGTTCATTCGCCAAACCATTGGCCTCGGCGGCCCGCATGAGAACATCTCCGACGACCCCCTCACCCTTGCCGGAAAACAAGATATTTCGAGGCTGACCTTTAGCATCGGCCGGATGAGCCCCCTGGACCTTTGCGACGACAACACCTACGCGCATGACCCGCATACGCAGTTTATGAATTGGGCGATGATGGCCAACCTCACCTGGGATTACGGACAGAATACCGTCGGCTATACCACCGGGCTTAATATTGAACTCCATCAGCCGAAATGGTCTTTGCGCTATGGATTTTTTCAAATGCCCCGCGACAAAAATGGCTTCACCGGGGATGATCAATATCTCATGTGGCCCCGGCGCGGAGCTTATGGACCGTTTTGGCGCTCCTGGGCAATGATGGCGGAATTGGAACGCCGTTACCGTGTCAATGGTCATCCCGGGACGATCCGGTTGTTGTCCTGGCTCGATGAAGCGAACTTTGCCAGCTATAAATTGGCTACCGCACTGCTGCTGGCTAATCCTCCGGATTTAAATACCGTCAGCCGGGGATCGGGAGTGACCATCCCGGATTCCTCGCGCGCCTTCCACCACAAATATGGCTTCGGACTTAACTGGGAACAGGAAGTGGCAAAGGACATCGGTTTGTTTTCGCGCCTGGGCTGGACTCCGGGCCACTACGACACGTGGACGTTCACTGATGTAGATTGGACAGCATCACTAGGCGTGAGCATTAAGGGCGACGCGTGGCATAGGTCCGGCGACGGCTGTGGCGTTGCTTTCATAGTGAGCGGCGCTTCAACTGATAACCAGGCATTTCTGAAGGCAGGAGGCACCGACATGCTGGACGGTGACGGCGATTTGAACTATAGCCCCGAGAGAGTCATCGAAGCATACTACGATTTTAAAATCTGGAAAAACATTCATGCCGCGTTGGATTACCAGTTCGATACCAACCCTGCGTTCAACCGCGATCGTGGCCCGGTATCCATTTTTGGAGCAAGACTTCATTGGGAGCTTTGACTGCGCGATCGTAAATTTTGTAATTTGGCGAATGAAACATCTCCTCCTCCCCTTCCTCCTCCTTTCGCTGACCGCCGGCGCCCAATCCAATTCCAAGGATTCCTCGGATTATTTCCCACCCCGCGGCGAATGGCAGCGTCGAAGCCCTTCCTCCCTCGGCCTCGACTCCGCCGCCATACAGGACGCCATCCGCTATGCGCGCGAAATGGAATCCAAATTGCCGCGCGACCAGGAGCTCGCTCAAGCCGAAACCTTCGGAAAGTCGGAACCCTTCGACGAAGGCATCGGCCCCTTTAAGGAACGCGGCGAGCCCACCGGTCTTATCATCTATAAAGGCTTCATCATTGCCGAATGGGGCGAACCATCGCGGGTCGACATGACACACAGCGTCACCAAAAGTTTTCTGTCAACGGTCGTCGGCGCTGCCGTCGACCTGGGCTTTATCCGCAGCGTCCAGGATACCGTTTACCCATATATCCCGCCGATCGAAGTCTATAACCCCGCCAATATAACGCGTACGCCGGAAGACTTTGGCAAACTTCAGCTCCTTTATCCCTTCAACTGCCCGCACAATCGTCTCCTCACCTGGGACGTCATGCTGCGCCAAACCAGTGATTGGGAAGGGACCTTATGGGGTAAACCCGACTGGGCCGACCGCCCCGCCGGAAAACCGGAGGAGTGGCTGACCCGGCCGCGCAATGCTCCCGGCGCCGTTTGGAAATACAACGATGTTCGCGTGAATGCACTCGCCCTTGCCGTCACCTGTGTCTGGCGTCAGCCTCTGCCGCAGGTGCTCCGGACCTATATCATGGACCCCATCGGCGCCTCCAACACCTGGCGGTGGAACGGCTACCGCAACTCCTGGATCGTCCTCGACGGCCAGCCCGTACAATCCGTCAGCGGCGGCGGCCACTGGGGCGGCGGCATGTTCATCAACGCGTATGACATGGCAAGGTTTGGCCTCCTGACCTTACACCGCGGCAACTGGAACGGCAAACAGCTGATCTCCGAAGCCTGGGTTCGTCAGGCGCTGACGCCTACCGCCGCCGAACCTACATACGGCTATATGAATTGGTTCCTCAACAGCAACCGCAAACTGATGCCAAGCGCACCGGCCACCGCCTTCGTCCACATCGGCAACGGCGCCAACCTGATCTATGTGGACCCCGATCACGACCTTGTAGCCGTCGTCCGCTGGATCGAAAGCAGCGCCATGGACGGCATGGTGCAACACATTCTTACCGCATGGAAAAAATAGGCATATACCTTTCAATTTCCGCAATCCTTTCGTTGGTTGCTTGTAAACAGCCGGAGAAAAAAGAACATCAACCGGTAGAAGAAAAATTCTTTACCAAAACGGTTGGGAACATTTCCTTTATCATCCCGACGAATAGCTTTGCATATGATAACCGGGAAAAGCTAATTTCAGATTGCCGGGGCGCCATCATAAGTGATCTCGAACTAATCAAATTGCCCGGTTTTACAGATTCGATAACCGTTCGGGTCGTATCGACCAGGGAGGAGATGAAGAAGTATACCGGATTGGCGGCCGGAGGTGTCGCATGGCTCCCAACGAAGACGGCGTATTTACTTTCCAATGAAAAGGAAGGCCCTCCCATCAAGCACGAGCTAATGCATATGATTACGCTCTCAGCCTGGGGCGACCCTGATCCCACCAGCCTTTGGATGAAGGAAGGCATAGCAGCATACGCCGAAAACCAGTGCAATGGCTATAACGATGAACAGATCTATCGCTTTTTGTTGCAAGACAAATTACTTCTGCCGATGGATTCCCTTACAGCCGACTTTTACCGGGAACCCGAAATGATTGCCTATCACCAGTCTGCTTTTATGGTGCAATATCTTCTGTCAAAATATGGAGTAGAAAAATTTAATTATTTATGGACGCAGGGATTTGCAAATTTTGAGAAAATTTATGGCGCTCCGTTTGCCAGGGTTGAAATTAGCATCGACAATATAGCGAAGCACGACTATCCAAATGCACCGGGTATCGTCTGGAAGACCTTTTCGGAAGGATGTCGATAACTCACCACCGTTCCGGATGTTCTAACTCCCTATACCTCAGCATCGCCTCCACAAAATAATAATCCGCATACGCCAGCGGCACGTCAATCTCCGAACGCCCCGGCAAATTCCCGACGCTATGCATCAGCAGGAACCCACCGTTTGCCCCGACAACCGCATGATAGGTACTCGATGATAAGCTCACGATGATCTGCTCTGCTACGCCCAGATACGTCCGCCCCTTCGGCGAAGGCGCATCCAGGCTCAATTCGATCAGCCCGCTGGCCAGGATCGCCGCTGCCGAGACATCCCGCAACACCCGCGGGCCACCCGGCGCATCGTAGTCCCAGTAAGGCACCTTATCGGCAGGAAGGCGCGAAATAATATAATCCGCAATATGCACAGCCTGCTCCAGGTATTTCGGGTCATGCGTATAGCGGTAGACCATCGTATAGCCATACAAACCCCAGGACTGTCCTCGCGCCCAGGCCGAAGAATCGGCATAACCCTGCGCCGTCTTCCTGGCGAGTACCTGTCCGGTCGCCGTATCATAATCGACGACATGATAAGAGCTATAATCGGGCCTGTAATGATTCCGCATTGTCGTATTTGCATGTGTCACTGCGATGCGGTAGAAAGAAGAATCGCCG
>DATMLR010000138.1:0-12589 GCA_035570015.1 Puia sp. | reverse complement strand
CAGTCCTTGTAGGAGAGGTTCAGCGTCGGCGTTATGACTACATTATAATTGTTGTAATAACTCAGCTGTTGATTGACATAGGCAGGGGACCGATCAATCGAGAATTCGGGTAAGGCGGTTACCTGTATCTGTAATTTATTGGCATCGACGGAGCGGAAGGCTTTATTGATCTCCAGGGATATGTATATGCGCCGGTACCCACGCGCGTTGATCGGAGCGGAGCGGGTTTGGCCCAGACTGTCAATCTCGGTACTTGCAGCGATGTAACTGTTACTGTAAACGCCTTTGATGTTTGCGGTCCAGGAAAAAGCGCCGCCAGTTAGCCGCTGACGCGAATTGGAAAACGAAAAGTCGAGATTTTCCAGTAATTCACCTTTGAGGTTAATATTGCCGTATTGGATATAATTGGGATTGGAATTGTCGACCAGTGGCGCCAATTGCTGAAGGGTGGGGTAAACCATTTGAGTTCTGAAGTCAATATGGGCCATTTTGGTAACGCCTGCCTTGGATTGAGTAAAGGAAATCCCTGCGGATGGAGTGAAGTTCTGATAGCTGCGAGAAAGGTTTTGTATCTTTTGATCACTCCAGCTTGTATAACCGTGAAATGTCTCTATTAAGTTCATGTTCCAAAAAAGGTTGTTGGATATCTTTGGAGGATTCCTGGGGCTGTAATTCGTCCAGTTTTTGTTGAGTGTGATCCCTGGTTGGAAGTTGTATCCAAGATCGTGTTGCCGGTTGGAAAGACTGTCATTGACGGAGAGGGTTTTGGTAGCCGAATCTACGTCGTAGACATCGTTGTCATTCCTGCTGGTATTGGTGCTGAGATCAACCATCGCGCCCCCCCTCAGGCTTTTGGGCTGGCCGGCTCCGGCAAAAAGCATACTGAGGTAAGGCAGTTGAAATGAAATTGACTGATCCGTCCTGGTCGTCGTAGGATGATATTGGCGGTCGATAAAGGTATTTTGGCTGGGATCGGCGGCGGCATAGCTGGTTTGTGTTGTACTGTTCGTATTGGAATTCAAAAAGTTAACCCGGTAATTCAGCTGATAAGTGGAGTTCCAACTGGCCTTTGGTGAAAAGAATCTGTTCAGGCCGGCTGAGATACTATATGAATTGTTTTGTCCGGCGGAACTGTTATCGCTGTTTTGCTGACTCAACGGCAGGTGGTTGCGATCTGTCGTCTGGATTTGTTGCGTATTGCTATTGCTGATGTTGTCTGAACGGTAGGTCCCATCAATCGCCAGGCGGGCAGTTCCCAAAGTCTTGTCGTATCGCAGATCGGCATTTTGGCCATATGATGTTAGCTGAGATTTTGACTGGCTATTGGCATTGAAAAGGGTCGAATCATTGACTGTAGTGACCGTTTGCGTTTGTTGGTTCAGCTGCCGCTGGTTGTCTTTGAAGAAATAAACACCCGACAACTGGTTCTGGTTGCGATAGCTTGGACTATCCGTAAAATCGTGTTGTAGGATAAGACCCGCCGAAGTAAACTTATTTAAACCGGGAGCGTTGAAGTCGGACTTAAACTCTGCGCTGGCTTCGTTACCCTTGAACGTGCTATTGCGCAGAATAAAGATCATGTTTTCCGCGACTTTATTAACGTCGTTGCTGATAAAAGCGCCCCCCACTTGGGTGCGGGCGGTAAAATGATTCAGGCTGGCACCGCTTTCGTAATGCGCGGAAGTACCGTAGCCTGCATCAAGCTTTCCAAAGTAACCGGATTCCTTTCCTTTTTTCAATCGGATATCGAGTATGCTCGAGGAATCCTTTTTTGTAGTCGACTCGCTGGCGCGCTGGTAGACCTGGATTTTGTCAACAATGTTTTTAGGCAGGTTTTGCAATGCTACCTTGGGATCGTCGCCGAAAAAAGGCTTACCGTTTACCAATACCTGACTGATTTTCCTTCCGTTGACAGTAATGCTGCCATCCGCCATCCACAGCGTCACCCCCGGCAGAATACGGATGAGGTCTTCCACCTGGGCAGCGGAATCCAGCCTGAACGCTGCTGAATTGAATTCGAGTGTATCCCCGTTCATGCGGACCGGTGGAGGCACGGCCGAAACAACAACTTCGTCCAGTTGATCGGAGTGTGCTTTCAAGGAAATTCGTCCCAGATCGACGACGGTGTCCTTGACAGTGAGCGTGATCTTTTGCTGATTGTCGGCATAACCGACAAAGCTTGCCACCAACCTCAAAGGTGTGCCGGCGGGTAAGTCATTAAAGGAAAACTCTCCATTGGTATTGGTAAGCCGATATGCCAGTAATATACTATCCTTTATCCTGTAAATAGCTACCGTGGCGGATCTTAAAACAGAATCATGCGCCGTGTCGCAGATGATACCACGTAATTCGCCCTTCCAGCCGGCACTCTGCTTCTGAGCGAAGAGGTCGTTTCGCTGTGACAAGGTCGTGAGGACAAGGAATAGCAAAGGCATAACAGATTTCAAGCACCCTGGGGTTGGTCGGATACAATTTAAGATGTTTTGGCCATCGGGATTAAACCAAATTCTGCCTCCGATGTTATTACTGCTATGGAAATAGGAGTAGACAGCTTTGCGTCGGCCATGTACGGCGCCAACGAAATGAACGCCGTGAGCGCTATGGGCCAGCTGCTCGAGCGGATGGAACTGGCGGATCAGGCCGGACTGGACGTTTTCGGGATCGGGGAACACCATAAAAAGGAATTTCTGGATTCGGCTACGGTGGTCATCCTGGCTGCGGCTGCTGCAAGGACTAAACGGATGCGCCTGGCCAGTGCGGTGATGGTGCTCAGCGCGGCAGACCCGGTGCGAGTCTATCAGAGCTTCGCTACGCTGGACCTGATCTCCAAGGGTAGGGCGGAGCTGGTGGTAGGCCGGGGCTCGTCTATCGAAGCCTATCCGCTTTTTGGCTTCGACCTCAAAGACTATGACCGACTATTCGAGGAGAAGCTGGACCTGTTGCTGAAGATCCGCGACAACGAATTCATCACCTGGAAGGGTCGGTTCCGGCCGGCGCTGAACAACCTGCCGGTATATCCACGGGCGCTTCAGGAGAAGTTTCCGATCTGGCTGGGGGTGGGGGGCACGCCGGAGTCCTTTGCCCGCGCCGGAAGCCTGGGCCTGCCCCTGATGGCGGCGATCATTGGCGGAGAGACGCACCGGTTCAGGCCGCTCATTGACCTCTATCGGGAAGCCGGTCGACAGGCCGGTTTTACGCCGGACCAGTTAAAGGTGGGCCTCCATTCGCCGGGTTATGTGAGCGGGTCCAATGAACAGGCTGTCGGGGAATACTATCCCGGTTACGCAGAACTATGGACGAAGCTGGGCAGGGAACGTGGGTGGCCGCCGGTGACGAGGGGTTCGTTCGACGTCCTGATCGCCCCAAAAGGCGTACTGATGGTGGGCGGGCCTGAGGCCGTTGCGGAGAAAATTTTGAGGCATAGTGAAGCGTTGGGAGGGATATCGCGGGTGACTTTCCAGATGGATAATGCGGGCTTGACCCATCAGCAGTTGATGCGGTCTATCGAGTTGATCGGGACAAAGGTGAAACCGTTGATCCAGGAAAAATAGGATGAATATCCTATAGAATAGCTGATTTGCTATCCGTTACTTTACCGCATACAAATATGCGCCATGAAATTATCTCCAAAACTATTCGGCTTCTTCCCGCTGCTCCTTATAGTCTCGACAAGTATTGGACAAATTAGTGTCAATACCAATTCGATCAAGGGCTTATTCAAAAAGAAAAGCACGCCCAAAGATACGACCCAGGCGGCGTCAACCACTTCGGCTCCGGCGGGCCAAAACGCGTCCGGCCAGTCCACGACGGCAAGTCAGGCCCCAACGGGAGGTCAGGCCCCGACGGGAAGTCTGGCTTCGTATCAGAACTATGATTTTGTACCGGGCAATAAAGTCCTGTTCGATGACGAATTCACCGACGACCAAAGCGGCGAGTTTCCCACGCACTGGAGTCTCACGGGAGGGCAGGCCATCCTCAACATGGTGGGGTCGGATAAGGCCTTTTTCCTGACGGATGGCAATTATGTCCATGTAGCGCCATTGATGAAGAACAAGTCCTATCTCACCAGTAGTTTTTCTGTGGAATATGACGTCTATGGAACGGACGGGTACCAGGGCATGCTCGCAATATACGATGGCGGAGGGAATGCCTTAACAGTATGCGTAAAACCCAATAGTGTTGATTTTGCCGGTACGGGCAACTTTAGCGGCGCCATGCCTGCGGATATCGGCGGCAATAATTACTTAAGGAAATGGCATCATATCGCAGTCGCGTTTAAAAACAACCAGATGAAGGTATACGTGGATAAGTACCGGGTGCTTCTTGTACCGCAGGTCGGGCTTACTCCGGCTCGTCTGGAAATCGAGTGCATAGGCGACCATGATAAACCTGCCATTTTCAAAAGTTTTAAAATCTCCGACAGCGTACAATTCTATATGACCGGGCAAAAGTTCACTGATGCAAAATTGGTGACGCACGGCATCAATTTCGACGTTGATAAGGCAACGATAACGCCCCAAAGTATGGGGACGCTCAATATGGTCGTAAAACTGATGCAGGACAACCCCGATCTGAAGTTCGAAGTAGACGGGCATACAGACAATACGGGTACGGCCGCGCACAACCTGGTGCTTTCTCAACAACGCGCCGCTGCTGTGACGGCCCAACTTGTTACTATGGGCATCGATGCATCGAGACTCTCTTCAAAAGGGCTTGGCGATACAAAACCAATTGCCGACAATTCCACGCTGGATGGGAAAGCTAATAATCGCCGGGTTGAATTTGTGAGACAGTAGGGGAAAGCGGGGCAGTTTTTGCCCGGTTTAAAGGTGAGTTATCTGACCAGTAACCTGGATTCGGATAACTCATTTGAATTTTGCGCCTATTATCAGCCCTTTTGATTGTATGGCACGCTTTTTACCATTTATTTAGTGTTTGTAGACTAAATCACAGCATCACTAAAGACTATTCAAATGTATATTGGCCTCGGCACCGTTATTTTAATTGTGATCATCGTCCTTATTCTCAGAAGGAGATAACAGTTGATTTGTGAATATTTCAAAAAAAATTGAAAAGCTTGCTTTAAAGGTCATCGAGGCGACGGGCAGCAATATTGCCCTGGCCTTTAGCTTTGGCATAGTTGCACTCTGGTTGGTGAGTGGTGTTTTTTTTGAGTTTTCCCAGAAATGGGCATCTATCATAGGGACCTTTTCCAGTGTGATCACCATTCTCATGGTCTTTCTCATACAGAAGACGCAAAACAAGGACTCACTGGCGATACAGCTTAAATTAAATGAATTGGTAGCGGCACATGGATCAGCCAGCAACCGGCTCGTGAATGTGGAAGGGATGACGGAAGAGGAGCTGAAGGTCATCCAGAAATACTATATGAAACTGAGCGATTTTGCAAAAAAGCAGGACATCCTAACTGAATCCCATTCGATCGATGAAATGCATGAGGAACATGAAATCAGGAATGAAATGGAGAGGGAGTTGAAGGAGCTGGAATAGTGCCAGGTGGCAGGATTATTGCACCCTAATTCTAAATAATATTGACATATGAAAAAGTTCCTTCTTACAATTCCGGCGTTGTTTTGCATATTTATTGCGTTTTCTCAGAACCATCGCCGCCCGCCGACCACTGTTCAGAAGTCATTTCAACACGATTATCCTCAATCAAAGCCGGGTCAATGGAGCTATTCCGGCGGAAGTTGGAATGTTAGCTTTACGGATAAGGATCATGATAATGGGGAAGTTACTGCCCATTACAGTGGTAATGGCGAGCATACTGACACCTATATTCCTTATGACCGCAATGATGTACCTGCTCCCGTGACGGAAAACGTCAAAAAGAATTATTCAGGTTACAGTAACTCTGAGTTTACGCGCATTGACCGGGCAGACGGCAATTCGGTATACCGGGTTAATTTGAAAAGCAAAAAAGCACGGAAGACTGTGTATGTTGACGAACGGGGAAATGAGACCAAGTATCGGGATAGTCATCGGTAAGTTTATCGGTAATGAACTTTTATTGAGAGGATGCGACGGGAAGCCCGGCGACGCGGAAGATAATGTTTGCCACGGAATCGTATCCGGCTTCGGTAAAGTGGGCGCCATCGGCGGAATCGACGAGTGAGGAGAAATGAAGATTGTCGTTGCCCCAGGGGGAGACGCCGCCATAGGTACCGCTGTTCCAAAGGGAATTGATATCTATGAGGGTCACATCGAGGCTATCGAGGGGCCCGCTGGCCAGCCAGTCGTTGAACTGGCTGATCATATCCATCCGAACGAAGTCGAAGATGTTGTAGCCTTCTCCCACACAGTTCAAGGCGATACAACGGATGTGATTGTGGTAGAGCAGGGAGGACATCCACAGATAATTGGTTTCGATACTGTCCACTGTTACCTGCCCTGCGATATCATTCAGCCCCCCTTCGATGATCACAAAATCCGGCTTCTGTTTCAGCGTGACCGGACCGTTCCCGTCGCCGGGGTCGGATGTGTCGGCAAGGGCGTCGCGTAAAAATCGTGCGCGGATCTGGCCGGTGGTCTGGCCACCCCAGCCCCGGTCGAACCACTTGAAGTTGGTCAGCAGGGAGAGATTATAGCAAATCTGTCCAAAGCTGTCCGGCAAATTAACGTCGAGTTGTTCCAGGCCGGAGCGATGCCAGGGGTGGCCGGCGATGATGGAATTACCGATACCCACGCCGGTCAGGGGTGGTGGTGGCGGTGGGAGTTTTAGCCGAACCGTGTCATGCTGGTGCTTGTCCAACCCGGGAAGCGGACTGTTTTTCCGGCAGCTCAGGACCGAGACCAGAAAAAGCAAGATGATTGGAAGTTGACGGGGTAGCCGGAGGTGCATGGAACTGGACATGCAGATTTTGTGCCGGAAAATGGACAACATTATTGATAGATGTACGTCTTCACGACGACATCACCGTTATCCGCCGAATCGGTTTCTTTGCTGAGCCTGCCGGAACTGTCAAACACATAGGAATAAGTGATCGTTCCAAGCGAATTGCCTAAGCCATCCGTCAGCTTCTGTGTGGCCGGCAGGTACTTGGACCCTGCAGGAAAATAGGTGGGATTGATCCTTACCTTGAGCGCATAGGTAGTGTACGTAAAAGTATAAATCGTATTTATATTGCCAAACCCATCGCTGTTCACGTCCTTTATCCCATTCCCATTATTATCGAAAGTGTAATCGTCTTCCGAGTAGATCGTAGAGCCCGCAGAGGAATAGTTGTATGTCATCATGCGGGTGAGCAGGCCGCCGACATAGGTATATCCTTCTGTCGTCGTATCGCTTGTATTGTCAAACTGAAACGTGCTGTCGACCAAAGATGAACTGTTAATATAGGCGATCTCATGGATTGTAAGTTGGCTAAAGTTGTACAGGTCGAGCGTAAAGCTGTTACTGGAGTAGGCGTAATTGAATGTCAGGGCAGGTGACGCCAGGCTGGTGATCCGGTTGTTGCCGTCATACGAAACAGCAAAACTGTCGACCTGGTTCAAACCGCTCGTTGTGGCGTTTTCGACGTACATTTTCAACTTGTCCGGCGTCCCGGAGGAATCGGTGCCACTGTTCTTTTTACAGGAGGTGAGCAGGCATACCGCGATGACGGCTACAGGCAGGTATTTGGTTAGCATAGTCCAGTTTTTTAGAAGGGAATCGACTTCTAAGGTAAGGAAAAAATGCGACCTTTCCCGCGAGAAAAAAAGGAAGTTTATGGCATCCCCACAGGAACAAAAAGATAAATTCGAAAATCGATTCCAGCAGATCGTGGATTCCGCGCCCGTCAACGTCGGCTCAAAATGGAACGGCCGGTACAATTGGATGGATCCGCCGGGAAAGAAGGCATCTCAACCCAAGGTCGACGCGGTGGTGAATAAGCTCCCGGCGGAATTAAAGGAGCAGTATGATGACCTATTGAACAATTTCAAGCATAATCGATTATAAACCTTGGATGAATCGGTGGCGGGAAAAGCCTATTCATTTCTCAACAACTTCACCGGATTGGTTCTTACAGCTTCCCACACTTTGATACCGGAAGTCACTGCCGCTATCGTGAACAGGAGTAGAACCGCCCACAACAGGGAGTCCAGACCGACACCCGAATTGATCTTAAAGATCATATCGATTAACAACCGGGACAGGGCTAACCCGGCGAGACAACCCAGCAATGCCGAGATAATGAAAATAAGGAAAAAGCTTTTATTGATGAGGACCAAAATATCTTTCGGCGCCGCCCCCATTACTTTCCGTAAAGCTATTTCCTTCATCTTCTTCAGGGCCGCAAGCGAAACAAGCGCAAACAGCCCGGTCGCCATCAGCAGGATACTCACAATGCCAAACCAAGAGAAGATGGTTGCTATGCTCGCGGTAGTCTCGTAGGCCATCGCCTTCACCTGGTTTTGATAAAAAGCGTTGAAGGGTTTCAGCGGATAAAGCGACTTCCAGGCGGTGTGCACCTTTTCATGCACGACTGCCAAGTCACTGGGGCGTGCGCTGATCAGCAAATAACGATATTGGTTCTCCCTGCTGAGCCGCATCGCAACGTTTGGTGCGGGCTCGAAGACGGTGACCGGGTGGAAGTCCTTCAATATTCCGATGACGGTGAAATGGGAACTATCGATCCTGATCTGTTTTCCGAGGGCGGTGGCGTTACTCCACCCATAGAGACCTGCCAGCTTCTCCGTGATAAGCAAGGAGTGATCGTAATCGGCATCCATTCCTTTCGAGAAACCACGGCCGGCTATCAACCTGAGTCCCATAACATCCAAATAATCGGGCCCTATCCCCATGAGATCGACTTCTTTCAAGGAGCTTTCTGACTCGGCGGCGACTTCCTGAAAACCGAAGTTGATCGTGTTGCGAGAGCCCGCCAGACCCGTTATTCCGGGTACACCCGACAGCGCGTTTTTCATAGCCACATAAGTCGTGCTATCCGGCAAGACGAGCCCCATGTTACTTTCAATATTGTACCCATAGTCATAATCCCGCTGAAAGGTTGAATTCCTGGCAAACGCAATGGCCGCCGTCACGGTTATGATAGAGATAGACAATTGCAAACCCAACATCATCCGCGAGAAAAGATTACTCCCGCTGAACCTCACACTGCCGCGGAAGATGGACGTTGGGTTGAAACGGCTGAGATAGAATGCAGGATAGACGCCTGCCAGCAAGGTAGAACCCAGCCACATTCCGAACACAAAGATCGCCAGGTGGCGGTCATGGAAATAGTCTGCCTCCAGCTTAATGCCAGGGAACATCGTGTTGAACGTCGGTAACCACCATCGATTAAACAGCGTCGCGAGCATGACGGCGGCAAACACGATACCTCCGCACTCTGCCAGCAGTTGGATCATCAATTGACGATAAGTGCTTCCCATGACCTTGCGCATACCGATCTCTTTTAATCTTCCCCCGGCAAGCGAAACGGTTGTATTGGAAAAGTTGAGGCAACAGGAAAGAAAGATGAGGAAGGCCAACACAAGCGATGTATAGGCTGCGACATCATTGGGCCGCTGGTTGAGATAGTTGTCGGTGATGATATCCGACCAGGAAGCGGTTTGCCGGATACTGGCCAGCCGTAATCCAGTGACCCTCCAGTCTTCCCTGGCCTTGTTTTGCAAGGGCAACCAGGCCGACATGCCCTTTACCACGCCGGGTACAGCAGCGGGGTCGGGGATATAAAAAAAAGCGGCGTCCGTAAACGGACCCCAATCCCCGGGATCGATCGCTTTTCCGTTTCCAGCCACCAGGTTGTCGAAGGGCGTCAACATTCCGAATTGCAGCGTTGAATTCAGTGGTGGGTCGTTGATCACGCCCCTCACCGTTAGAATATGGGAATACTTCTCGCCCGCATAAAAAGTGAGTGTCTTCCCGATTGGGTCCTGATTGCCGAAATATTTCTTTGCAACTTTCTGCGTGAGCAGTACCGTATTGCGATCGGTGAGATCGCCGTGTCCCTCCACCAGCGGGAAATTGAACATACGGAAGAAGTCGGGGTCGGCAAAATGCACCCACTCCTGAAAGGTCTCGCCCGTATCCTGTCGTACTGCAATGTTTTTTCCCTGAAACCGCGCCGCGGCCTTGATCGCAGGGAACTGTTGCCTGGCCATGGGTACGGCGACCATCGGGAAGACTCCTTTCAACCCTTCGCCATCCTTTTTATAGGTCAGCGCCCGATACACCTGGTCCGGGTACGGGTGGAAATTATCAAAACTGAAAGCGTACCTATACGTCTGGTAGCCCCATACCATCGAAGCGATACCGACAGCCATGCCGGCGATGTTGATAAGCGTATAACTCTTGTACCGCCGAAAATTGCGGAGGATGATCTTGCAATAGTTGGTGAACATAGCGTGTTGGCTTTACGGATGTGCCATCAATTCTGCATCCGAATTAGACAAAATTGATTTGCAAGAGGTTGGCGGAATGGTCGGAGGCTGGGATTGCACGATTTTGATACAGATCGTGCCCGGATTCGATACAAATAGGGCTGTCCCGGGTCTTACTGTTTCTTAATATACGCTGTTTCCAAATTAGGCTCACAGGATCTTTACCATACGGACTACGGGCAGTTTTTCACCGTTGGGCAAGGGGACGGCCACGGTCTCACATGGCGCATAACCATTAAGGGTGTAGAGTGGGACGCCCGTCAGGGTTGACCCCATCTCCAGGGTTGTGAATCCAGCCCTTTGGGCGGCTTCTTCGCAATGCTTTAAAATTAATGTCCCCAATCCTCTTCTCGCCCAATTCGGGTGCACAAAGATGGCCCGGATTTTTGCCGCGTCGGTTTTGGGATCGAGAAATACATTCTCGCGATTTG
The DNA here is from genome assembly GCA_035570015.1 of Puia sp. Classification (GTDB taxonomy): domain Bacteria; phylum Bacteroidota; class Bacteroidia; order Chitinophagales; family Chitinophagaceae; genus Puia. The sequence continues at coordinate 1,754 of DATMLR010000138.1, read as the reverse complement.
GCCCATGGTCGCTTCCAAAGAGGGTCTTTCGGTTGCTCCATCCCCCGCACCCGACGATCAACCTCGCCTGTTCTAAAGGTTCGGCCACAAAATAGGTTTGATCTTCAATGAGCTGGGTATCCAGACCCAGGGCGTGGCCAAGCGCTCCCTCTATCTGCGCGGAGGAATAATCATCCTTCTGGAGTCCGCGAACTGATAGCTCGATCAGGGAGTGAAGGGCTGGTATATCCGAGGCGTTTGCCTGGCGAATCTGAAAACGCATTATTTCCCGGCTTCCTGGATCACTTCCGTGTTCAGCCGGATATACTCGTCGCTTTTAGCTTCGGTGGCAGCTTTTACGCCTTCCTGCGCTGTCGCGATGGCGTTCTGCTTATCGCCCTTCTTCAACAAGACGCGGGCTTTCCATAGCTTTGCGACCATCGGCGGCATGCCGGGAGTTTTTTCCAGCTGGTTGGCCCATTCCAAAGCCTGATTCATATCCTTGTTGTTATTCCAGTAGTAGATGACTGCGTTATAATAGGGTTTTTTGTCCGTCTTCATGGCTGAGTCAATCCGCGCCATGACTTTAGCGTCGATATCACAGGTCAGGTGGATGGCCAGGGCGGTATTCTCCCAAAGCAGATGCAGCTCCCCGCTGGTTGGGTACATGTTTTCGAACTGCAGGGTAAAGGTTTCTACAGGTTGCTGCAATTTTACCGGCTTGACGTTGAAACGAAGGTAGTCATCTGTCTGACTGTAGGTATAAGCGCCCCATTGTTTCGGCTTCTTGCTCAAAATGACAGTCCACTGATTTTCTCCGGGTATGGTAAAAAGTCCATACTCTCCCGCAGGTACTTTATTGCCTTCCAGTGTGACGTCGTCGCTGAATGTGATTACGGTAGCCGAATTGGCGCCGGTTCGCCATACCTTATCATAAGGCTCCACGTAGCCAAAGATCTTGCGCCCTTTTGTGTTGGGTCGTGAGAAGCTGAGCGTGATCGTGCCTAGTCCGAATCCCTGCGTGATCGTTTCGCTGGAACTGGGCTGTGGGGTGATCTGGGCATCGCCGCGGGTCCAATATAGCAGGATGGCAAGGGCGAGCAGGCAAATTGATTTCATGGCAGTATTTTAGGTGTAATTTATCGAAAAATGGTGAATGCTGATTTACTGAAGGAAATCCATGGTTGGCGGCAGAACGCCCAACTGCTGGAAAAAACCGAGCGATTCGACAAGTACCCAGTCCTCAATTATTTTGCCGTGTTGAATTCGGTGAATGACCATCATGCGAATATTTATTCGTTTTCCAGTTGGCGGAATTCCAAGCCATTGCCCGGTGTGAGTCCCCTCCATCACAAGCAAAGTCGACACCTTATCGTCTTCCGCAACCATTTGCTCAATGTTGAATTTAAGATCCGGGAAAGCGGATAACCATTCTGAAATATGAGCTTTTATTGCTTGGGGACTGCGCGGCGCCGGAGTGACCGCCTCTCCGGACCTTAGTTGAAAAGTGCGGCAATCCAAATCGAAGATTTCATCAGCGACGGCAAGTTTCCGTTGATTCCAGAGCTCCTCAACAAACCTTTTAATAAGGTCCTTATTATAATCCATATAAGGTCGTTCGATTCATTAAAATCGCGTTATATTCGGCCTATAAATATAACCAAAGTGAAGAACATGCGACTGCCGGCTGTCATCGCTTTCATCTGTTTTTCCGGGCATGCCCTCGGCCAGGAAGAAGCCCGTCTGCTCCGCTTCCCCACCATTCACGACAACCA
>DATMLR010000137.1:0-6108 GCA_035570015.1 Puia sp. | reverse complement strand
CAACGACCCGCTGCATCTGCGCCTCAATCCTGGCGGGTGGGACCTGACAGCCCGCAAAGTCACCATCAGGGACGGGTCCTTCCGCAACGAGAAACCGGCCGATACCATCATCAACAAATACTTCGACGGCAACCATATCTGGTTCTATGCGGTCAACAGCAGCTTTACCGAACTGCGGCTCAACCGCGACACGCTAACCGCCCACCTCCAGCTCAATACGAAGGAACGCAGCGGCCTGGAAGTAAAGAAACTGGACGCCCGTATCAAGTGGTTTCCCGAAGCCATGGAATTCGCCCGCCTCGACCTACAGACAAACCATAGTCATCTGCGCAACTACTTCGCCCTGCGCTTCCGGACCCTCGACGACATGGACGATTTTACCACCCGTATCCGGATGGATGCCCATTTCACCGATGCTGACATCGACAGCGACGATATCTCCTGGTTCGCACCTGAACTAATCGACTGGAAAAAGCACATCAAGCTCACCGGCGATGTCCAGGGCACCGTCTCCGATCTTCACGGTCGTCATGTTCAGTTTACCGCCGGCCGTAATACTTTCCTTGACGGCGATGTCCACCTCAAAGGAATGCCCGATATCAACCGGACCCTCATCGAATTAAAATCGGGCGACCTCAGGACAACCTACGACGATATGGTTTCCCTTTTCCCTTCTATCAGGACCATCCAGCAGCCCCGCATCGACCAGATCCAGTACGTCCGGTTTAAAGGGGACTTCATTGGCACCATCCACGATTTTGTTACCAAAGGCACCGTCGAAAGTAACCTCGGCTCCCTGGTGACCAATCTCAATATGAAAGTTCCCGAGGAAGGCCCTTCTGTCTATACCGGTACCATTAGCACCGACAGCTTCTATCTCGGCCGCTTCCTCGACAACGATGATCTCGGCCGTATCGCCTTCCAGGGAAAGATCGACGGCACTGGGCTAAAGACCGGAACCCTTAGCGCAACCCTCGATGGAATGATCAGCAGCCTGGAATTCAATCATTATACCTATCAGAACATCCAGGTCAACGGCGCCGTTGCGAAGAAGAAGTTCAACGGGGAGTTCCTCGCCGATGACCCCAACCTCGCCGCACACCTCAACGGCCTGATCGACTTCACCGGCGCCCAGCCAAGATTCAACTTCCAGGCCGAAGTAAGAAAAGCTGACCTCAACCGCCTAAACTTCGTCGACAGAAAGGTCGAGTTCAATGGCAAATTCAAATGCAATTTCACCGGCGACGATATCGACAACTTCCTTGGCACCGCCAGCATCTACGATGCATCCATCTATAAGAACGGCGAGCGCGTGTCCTTCGACTCCCTTGACCTCGAATCCAGCGTTGTCGACAACAACAAGACCATCACTGTCGTCAGCAACGAGTTCGACGGCGCTATCGTCGGCGAGTTTTCCATCAAGGACCTTCCCGCCTCCTTTCAGACCTTCCTCAATAAATACTACCCCAGCTATATCAAACCGGCCAAATCCGTCCCGGCAAACCAGAACTTCAGCTTCGTCATCACCACCAAAAAGATCGAAGACTATATCGACCTGTTCAATACCAACCTTTCGGGCTTCAATAACGCCGGCCTCAGCGGCCGTATCGATACCCGCAATAACCTCCTCGACCTCAACGTCGACCTCCCCTCCTTCGCTTACCGGCATATCCTTTTCGATAACCTCACCCTGAAAGGAAAAGGAAGCTTCGACAGCTTGTCCATAGAGACGACGATCGGCGATGTCACCCTTAACGACAGCCTCCATTTCCCGGGTACCCATCTCCTCCTTCATTCCGCAAACGACCGGTCTTCCGTGCAACTAACGACCAGCGCCAATCAAACGCTCAATTCTGCCAATATCTCCGCCCGCGTCGAGACCCTCCCGACCGGTGTACAAGTCACCTTCAACCCATCCACATTCGACATCAACAGCAAGACCTGGACAATCGACCGGGACGGAGTGCTCACCTTCAACCATAACATCTTTTCAGCGGAAGATTTCAGCGTCCATAACGGCGACCAACAGGTCCAGATGACCACCCATCCTTCCGATGCCGGCAACTGGAACGATATTCACATCGACCTGAAGAAGGTCAATATAGGCGACTTCACGCCTTTCGTAGAAAAAGCCGAACGCCTGGAAGGATTGCTCACCGGCAATGTCGACATTACCAATCCCTTTGGCCAGCCCAGTGCTACCTTCCGGGGAGCTGCCGACCAGTTCCGCTTCGCCAACGACTCCATCGGAAAGATCGACCTTGCCGCCGACTACAGCTCCGCCGTCGGGGTGGTCCACGCAAACGCACACTCCGACAACCTCAACTATCACTTCGACGGCCAGGCGTTCATCCACACCAGGGATAGCCTGAGCGGACCACCAATCGACATTACCACCGATATCGCCGATATGAAGATCGACCTGCTGGAGAAGTACCTCGGCGGCGTCTTTACCAACCTGACCGGTAACGCCAGCGGCAAGCTCCGCATCGTCGGCCCCGTTTCCCACCTGCTCTACCTCGGGACCGTCAACCTGCGCAACGCCAGCCTCAAGGTCGCCTATACGCAATGTGCTTATAAGATCCCCAGCGCTACCATCCAGTTCAGGAAAGACACCATCGACTTCGGGACCTTCCAGGCAAAAGATCGCTTCGGCCATACCGCCGAGCTCCTGAGAGGTCGCCTGTTCCACCACGCCTTCGACGACCTCGGGTTCGACTTCGAACTCAATACCAACCGCCTCCTGCTGCTTGACACCAAAGCCACCGACAATAACCAATTCTTTGGGAATGTCATCGGTAAGGCGCGAATTACCCTCACCGGACCGGAGAGCAACGTTCGGATGGATATCAAAGGCGCCCCCACCGATAGCTCGAATATCTATCTGCCGCCTTCTGTCACCCGCGAGAGCGGCGAAGCTGACTTCCTTCAATGGAAAGTATATGGAACGGAAATCAGAAAACAAACGCCCGACAAGAAGAGTAGCAACCTCTTCGTGACCCTCAACGTCGACGCCAACAACTACGCCAATATCTACATGATCCTCGATCCGCTCAGCGGCGACATCATCAAGACCAATGGCCGTGGCAACCTCGTCATGACCATCGGCTCCACCCAGGACCTGACCCTCAACGGCCGCTATGAGATCGATCGCGGGAGCTATAATTTCACCTTCCAGTCCTTTATTCACAAACCCTTCGTCCTCAAGGAAGGTGTAGGCAACTATATCCAGTGGACCGGCAACCCCTACGACGCCAGGATCAACATCCAGGCGGTTTATACGGCGCAGAACGTCCAGTTCAGCGACCTCGGCCTCTCCGCCGCCAGCGGTCTGGTCATTACCAGCAAGAATGTACTTTACTATCGCGGCGACATCCTCGTGACCGCAACCTTAAAGAACAACCTCATGTCGCCCGACATCACTTTCATGATCGACCTGCCGGATAACAGCCCACTGAAGAACGACCAGGACGCTCTTTCCCTCATCCAGAAGATCCAAAGTGACCCCAACGAACTCAATAAGCAGGTGTCCTGTCTCGTAGTGCTCAACAGTTTTGTGCCCTTGTCCAATAGTACCACAGCTTTCAATCCAAACCAAACCGGTGCCAACATCGTCGTCAATAGTATCTCCGGCATCATCTCCAATGGCTTTCGCAGACAGGTCTCCGCCGTATTGCAAAGGGTCTTTAAAGACAACACCCTCCAGGTCAACTTCAATCCATCGGTGTATAACGGGGCCAATGTCCTGCTCACCAACAGCCCCGCCAACCTGACCTATGACCGCACCAATCTGAATTTTTCTGTGGGGAAAAGCATGTTCAATGAAAAACTGACGCTGACCGTCGGGAGCGCCCTCGACTTCGGCATGTCCGCCCAACAGGAACAGGCAGCCGCCTTTGAATTCCTCCCGGATATCAATGCCAACTACAAGATCACCCCGGATGGCCGCGTATCTCTCACCCTTTTCTATCGCGACTCATGGAATTATCTCTCCCCAGGCAACCACACGCTGAACAGCTCCGGCAGCAGTATCTCTTACCGGCGTGATTTCGACCGCATCGACGAACTATTTAAAAAGAAGAAGAAGAAACAGATTCCCAAACAACCCCCGCCTCCTGCGCCCAAAGACGCCATCACCGGTAATTAGCCTCCGACCTCCCCGCCGACTTTTTTTAGTATATCGTGACCCAGCTTATCCCGCTTGGTCTCCAGGTATCGTTCATTGTGCGGATTCGGCCTCACCTCCACCGGCACCGACTCGACAATCTCCAGCCCATACCCCAGCAAACCCGCCCGCTTCCGCGGATTGTTGCTGATCAGCCGCAGCTTGCTGATCCCCAGATACCGGAGGATCTGCGCGCCTACCCCATAATCCCGCTTATCCGTCGGAAAACCCAGATGCAGGTTCGCCTCCACTGTATCCATCCCCTCCTCCTGCAGTTTGTAAGCCCGCAGCTTATTCACGAGCCCAATCCCCCTGCCCTCCTGGTTCATATATAAGATGACCCCCTGGCCTTCCGCCTCCACCATCCGCATCGCCTCGTGCAACTGTTCCCCGCAGTCACAGCGGAAAGAACCCAGGATATCTCCCGTGAAGCAGGAAGAATGCACCCGCACCAGGACAGGTTCGTCCGGCTTCCATTCCCCCTTGATCAGCGCCAAATGCTCATTATTGGTATTCTTTTCTTTAAAGGCGATCAGCTTGAAATGACCATACTTGGTCGGCATATCTACCCGCACGATTTCCTCGATCAGCGAATCCGTCTTCAGCCGGAACTCGATCAGGTCCTTGATCGAAATGATCTTCAGCCCGTGACGGGTAGCAATCTCACCTAATTCCGGCATTCGTGCCATCGTACCATCTTCGTTCATGATCTCCACCAACACCCCAGCGGGTTCGTAACCCGCCAGCCGCGCCAGATCGATCGTCGCCTCGGTATGCCCCGCACGCCGAAGCACACCCCCTCGCTTAGCCCGCAACGGGAAGATATGCCCGGGCCGCCCGAGATCCTCCGGCCTCGTTGCCGGATCGATCAACGCCTGTACCGTCCTCGCCCGATCGTGCGCCGAGATCCCCGTGGTACAACCATGCCCCAGCAGGTCGACCGAAACCGTGAACGGCGTCTCATGTAAAGCCGTATTGTTATTGACCATCAACTCCAACCCCAGCTCGTCACATCGGTCCTCTACCAGCGGGGCACAGATCAGCCCCCGCCCGTACTTGCTCATGAAATTGATCGTTTCCGGAGTCACTTTCCGCGCTGCCGTAATAAAATCCCCCTCATTTTCCCGGTCCTCGTCATCCACGACAATCACCAGCTTCCCCAGCTTAATATCCTCAATAGCACTCTCTATACTTGATAACATGCAAAATGATTTAACGTTAAAACCTGCCCCTTCGGGCAAACCGAAATCCACCCGGTTCAGCAAAATTAACAATTTAAACGCGTGAAAGTTAATCCCGGATGCCTCGCGGTGCATCCGCCATCCCATTAACCATTTCCGCCCACCCATCTCGCTTTCTTAAACGTTATTTTCGCCTTCCCGCCCACCGATCTTATTAAAAATCAATCTAATATCTAATATTTTTTGAAAAAATGGCTGATTCCAAAGAATTGCATTGGGACAATTATATTATATTCATATTTCTGATACATTTGTCCCCTGCTGCCATCTGTTAATAATTTCTTAAAGGACCAGAACTCGTTCCGACCCTTATAGTTAGTTTCTTTGCAGCCGCAAAGAAAATACTGGACACAAACTGCAAAACCACTTTATATGATAAAACGACTGCTATTATCGGCAATCACTATCCTTTCCGTAGTCTATTCCTTTGCACAGGAGACAACTTCCCAGATTCAGGGGACCGTTGTCACGGACGCAAAGGCCGGACTCGCGGGTGCTACGGTGGTCGCCCTCCACACTCCGACGGGCACCAAGTACACCACTACAACCCGGAAAGACGGCCATTATAATCTTCCCGGTCTCCGGGTCGGTGGCCCTTATATTCTAACCGTTACCTATGTCGGCTTCAAAACGGAAAAGCAAGACAACATCTCCCTCGTTCTCGGTGAGGACTATACCGGAGACTTTACCTTGATCCCTGAA
>DATMLR010000136.1:0-5066 GCA_035570015.1 Puia sp. | reverse complement strand
TCGCCTGAGCAGGATCTCCCCTCCCACGAGGACAAGGAGAATAAGGAGGGACACCCCCAGCAACGTTTTGTTTTTCATCACCCTGCGAAGCAATACGTACAGCCATGTTCCTGCGCCCGGCCTATCGCCCAAACCCCCGATGGCATTGCTGGAATAGCGGGGATCATCCCGGCCACCCACTCTTTCTTAACCGCCGCGCCATCCTGGTTCGTCTTCATCCCCACAACTGCACTGAAGACCGTAAGCGCCATGTCGCAGGCACAGAACAATACGCCGCTGGCCTGCAGGTCCTTGATCCCGATCGGGACCGGACCGAGCCCCGGTACCTTAAAGTCATCCGGCTTGGTGTCCCAGAAGGGGTTCCGCGTTGCAGGCGCCATAGTCCTCGGATCGTTGATCTTGAACGTTTCGCCCAGCTTGTACTTTGCCCACAGGTCATCCCCAAGCGCATATGGAATGGAGTTATGACGCAATACGACGACAACGCTGCAGTCCTTCATGTCAGTTCCCGTGCCCTTATTTGTTAGCAGGAACACCAGCGGCCACGCAAACGTGAAGATCTCTTTTGGCTCCGGCGAATCAAAGACGATCTTGTGCTTCCCTTTGATGTTGGACTTGAACCACTCATCGGGGTCCGCCAGCCCACTACCAGGATGATCATCCGCTGGGCCAGTTTCCGCGTTGGCCATCAACGGCAAATTACTGATACCGATAAGTGCAGCAGTGCCCGCCAGTTTGCCAAGGAAATCACGCCTGCTCGCCGGCCGGTTTTGATGGATCGTGCTCATGTTAGTACTTTTTAAGTTAGGAAAATGAGACCAATAGGTCGGACTCCAGCTACCGCCGGAATTGTGGCTTAAGAGAAAAGCACCGTAGAGCTATTAAATTACGATTATTATCTATAAAAAAAATAATTATCTATTAGTCTCAGTCTACATAACTGCTTCATTCCTTCTCCACGCGGTCCCGATTTCCGAAACTCCATCCGACAACCCCGCCGCCATCAGACCCGGAAGACCCGGCTGACCCGACACAACCGGCAGACCTCGCACACCCGGCACACCCGGCATATCCAGGGTAGAAAGACCAACCACCGGGCAAAACGTCCCGCCCTGAAGCCCCGAAGCACCGCCCACCGACCCCGAAGGGTCACCCGCCAACCCCAACGAATCGCCCGCCAACCTGGAAGGATTACCCGCCAGCGCCGCCGGATCGACCACCGGCCCAGCCGGATCGACCACCGGCCCGCTGATCGTGAAGTAGTACGCCGTGGCGATGAAACGTCTCACGTGCCTCCTCGTCTCCCCCGGCAAATACTTTTCCAGCGCCCAGAAGTTCCTTGACCCCGCCAGCTTCATCGCCCGGTATACCGGACCCGGGCCCGCATTATACGCCGCCAGCACCAGCAGCCAGTCCTTGAACTCCCGGTGCAGATCCCGCAAATACAAGGCAGCCGCCCACGTACTCTTATAATAATTGGTTCGCTCATCCGATCGGCGACCCACCTTCAGCCCCAGTTCCCGGGCCGTCCCCGCCATCAACTGCCAGGGACCTGTGGCCCCCACCCGCGACACCGCTCCCGACCGCAGGTCCGACTCGATGACGGCCAGATACCGCAGCTCCTCCGGCAGGTCATAGTGATCCATCACCGAATCGATGATCGTAAAGGGATGCGAACTTCGCTCCCGGATCTCCGCGAGCTCATCATTATTTTCCCTGATATAATTATCTACAAATTTCCGCAGCGGCCGGCTTGGGCTTGGCAGCATATACGCAGCCAGGCCGGACATCCCCGCGCCGGACGACGCACCAAGCCCCCTCGAATGGGCATTAGCAGGTAAGTAATTGATTAATAACGAACCACACAGGGTAACGAACACGGGCAACTTCAACATCGTTTTAATTTTTTGCGTAAAACAATGCCGGTCCCAGGAATGGATTAATTTGAGTGAGGGTTGAACATAGACTAGAGGAGAAGCACAAATGCCAGGCCGTGGGTACGGAAAACAGGCTTTTCATTCACGGCGGCCGTAACTTGCAACTTTAAAGATACTCATCCCTTCCCGTATCTCATAGCGTAAAAATACGATGTTCAGATTAACTAACTAAAAATCATTGATTAACAGATGGAACTTTTTAACAAGCTGAGTGAAATAGTTATCAACAGGAGAAGTACGAAGCCCGTTGACTTCAACGGCAAACCGATCGACGACCAGCAGATCCTGCAGTTGCTCGAATTGGCCAACTGGGCTCCCTCGCATGGCCTGACCGAACCCTGGCGCTTCATCATCTATAGCGGCCAGGCCGTCCGCCAGTTCTGTCATCAGCATGCCGAACAATATCGACAAACCACCCCGCCCGACAAATTTGTTCCCGCCAAATACGAGAAACAAGCCCACAATGGCGACCTCGCCTCCCACCTCATCATTGTCTACATGAAAAGAGGCGCCAACCCAGGTATCCCCGCCCTCGAAGAGCTCTGCGCAACCGCCGCCGCAGCCGACAATATCCTCCTCGGCGCGGAAGCCCTCGGCATCGCCGTCCTCTGGAGCACAGGAGGCACTGTCTTACAACCGATTATGAAAGAATACCTCGGACTTGGCCCCGAAGACGTCATTCTCGGACTCCTTTACCTGGGTTACACGGATGAACCCAGGCGCCCCGGCAAACGCACACCTATTACCGAAAAGACCAAATGGATCACCGCCATATAACCACCCCCATCACGGTCGATCCCTTCACACCCGCCGCAATAGCGTGAACTCTGTCCCGCAACAGCGTGAACTCTGTCCTCCGAATGGAGGAAAAATGAGGTATCCCCCTGCCCAATATAGGGAGCCCTCCCTATATCCCACTGCTGAAAAATGGGTTGTTTTGTCTCATCAATTCATTTTTTCACGCTTAAAAACATTCTTGATATGAAATCGATCACTATCACACTACAGGCCTTAATCGCCCTGACTTTCCTTTCCTTCCGGCTCGCCGCCCAGGTAACCCAGACCGCCCAGACAATTCCGACAGGCCAGACCGCCTATCCGTCCGCGCCCGACAGCGCCCGGTTCTACATCGATGTCCACCACCTTGGCGCCGGCAAAGTCACCGCCGCCGCCGTCGCCGGCGCACACCAGAAAGACCTTGCCGTTGAAAAGAAGTACAACGTCAGCTTCATTAAATATTGGGTCGACGAAAGCAAAGGCGACGTCTATTGCCTCTCCTCCGCCCCCAACCCCGGGGCCATCCGGGCAACCCACGCCGAAGCCCACGGCCTCCTGCCCGACGATATCTACAAGGTAAGCCCGGGCCAGGAAGCCATGATCAAAGGGAATAACAATCTATACCTTGATATTCACGAACTGGGGCCCGGCAATGTTACCGCAGCCGCCGTCGCCGCCGCCCATCAGAAAGACCTCGCTGTCCAACAGAAATATGGAGTGAATTTTATCAACTATTGGGTGGATGAAAAAAGCGGCACCGTGATCTGCCTCTCCCAGGCGCCCGACTCTGCGGCCGTCGTTAACACCCACCGCGAAGCCCACGGACTGCTACCGGTTTCTGTTGTAAAAGTGGAGCAAGGACAATAGACCCACATCAATTAAATCGAAAACTGTTCATGACCCGCGTCGCCGTACTGTCATATCGCGTGAATTGATCAGGGACCGCTGTATACGTCACGATAAAAGCCTTTTGAGTTTTGACAAACCAGTATTGCTTTATTTTTAACGCACGCGACTGATACTTGAAATTATAAATGGCGACTTCAGCATTCTGACCTGCCACCGTTGCCGGCTGCATGGAAATGATCGCGGAGTCGCCAAAATTTTGCTTGATCTGGTTCCGCGTCAACTCCGTGTATTGGTCTAATGTCATCGGATGACCCGACAGATCCTGGATCAATACATTCACATTTTCCTGGAAATTATCATCTGGACCGTCTTTCAGGCTCAGGAAGGCGGTTCCCCCCGAAATACTTGTCTTAACCCATTCCTGCGGATAATCGATCGAATAGTTGTACGTCTTATCCGTGTACGTTAACCAACCCGGTACTAAGGCCAGACAGACCAATCCCAGTAAGCATTTAATCATAAGTAATATTTATTGAAACCAAAATATATACAGGCAAATATGACCCCTAAACCCAAGCCCACACCCAGCGCACGTTTTTTGACGACCGGCTCAACTCCAAAAAACTCCGCCATAGGCCGCCTCCAAAGGAAAGCAACCATCGCCAGGTTAAACAAAGCCCAACTTAAGTTCCGCGCAGCGTTGAAGTGGATCATCTTGATTTGCAACACCTCAACAAACAGGGCCAGGTTGACGAAGATCATATACGTATGTTCAACCACCAGCAGGATCCAACCCCATTTTCGCTTCTGAATGATTAGCACAACGAAGAAGGTATCCAGCGCTAGTGTCGCCCCAATAAAGACAAAATCCTCTAGACTTAGTCCGATGCTACGCGCCGTGATAAAGAACCGGACAACATAATAAAGGTCCCGCGCATACCAAAACCCATAAACGACCAAAAAAATGCGGAACCACTTATACGGCTGCAATTCCGCCGACGGCTGCGCGATTGGCTCTACCCAATCCGCCACCGTGGCCTTATATGAATCAACCCTCGCTGCAGCCACCACCCGCTTCGCTTCTTTTTCGCGAAAATATTGATCAGCCTCCTCCTCATCGACCGAAGAAACCTCCCGTTCCGCTAACAGCCGCTCCGCCGCCAACACCGCCGCCGCCTGATAGCTCTCCTTTTCGCGGACGATATTAATCAGGTCCACCGTAGAATACTGTCTGTACCGGTCATAGAATTCGATCTGGTCCATGCCCAAAAAATACAATAATACCCTCTATATTCCAACTACCCGCATCTCAACCCCGCCAATCTGAAATTCCGCTGTCAGCTGTCCAAAAAACAACAAATTCTAATTGCGGCGAATTCGCCACAATTAACTCACCCCCAAAATCACACACACCCCGCCCCCGCGCGACCATCCCCATACCTCAACCAACTACACCACCACCCTATACCTTAACCCCACCACGCCATTGGAAAATTTCCTTTC
>DATMLR010000135.1:0-9085 GCA_035570015.1 Puia sp. | reverse complement strand
GCCGTCCCCATCATAGGTGTAGTCAGTCGTGTCATTGGTCTTGGTTCCGGCATAATGAAAGTCACCGAGTTTGGAGGTTGGGTTATTTTCTGCATCCAGAACACCCAAAAGTTTATTGCTTCCATTGCTTGAATAACCGTAAGTCAGGGAATCAATCGGCTGCGACCCCCCAGCCAGGAAACCGCGTTGCGTCATCGTCTTAATGTTCCCGTTGGCGTCATAGCCCAGGTTACTCACCGAAAAATCGACCTGGTTCTTGTCCCAGGAAGATCCACTGGTATTCTGCAGGAAACCTGCACCGGTGATGCGATTAACCGGATCGTAAGTAAAGTCGTATTTCCGGTTAAGACCGCTGCCGGCCGATTTCCAAACTGTCCCCTCGATATTGCCATTGTATTCCGGAGTGATGTAGGTGTTGCCGGGCGCGACAGAGGTCGTTCGATCATAACCCAGCTCCATCCCGAAATAGTGCGTGGTGGTCCCGGCCACATAGTTCGGATTGATCCCGGAGAGCCAGCCGCGAATATTGTACGTGTATATCAGGCTATCCACGTTACTACCCAGATACTTGGCGCCAAGCTGGCCCAACTCATTATACTGCATGCTGTCGATCAGCTGATCGCTGGCAGCGCCATCGATATTCTTCCAGATATGCCGTAGCCGGAAGAAGGGGTCATAATCCATCTTCGTTACTACCGTATGGTATTGTGCCGTATTGCCTTGCTTGCTGTGACTGAGCATGCTGCGCAGGGGTTTGCCGGTAAAATCATACTGGTTGGTTACGGTATCCACGCCGCCCGTGTAATTCACCGACTGCGTCTGGATCACCCGGCCGCGGTCATCATAGAAGGTTGCGTCGTAGAGATATTGGCTCGTGCCGAGCACCAATTTCCGCGCACCGGTCGCCAACCCTCGGGTAATCATGAAAGCTGTATCGGCGAAAGCGTACGTCGGGGAGGTATTATAACTCGTAACAAAATCATTCCCGTTACTGAGATAATTGGTCGTCATCGTCGAAGACAGCGTCGTGCCGCTCCCCGCCACCCAGGAATAATCGTCATAATAGGTTTGCGTTTGCAGCGTATTCGTATAACCCGACAGCGTAGGATAGGTTGGGCTCGACATCGCCGCTGCTGTATGATAGGAAAGATTGTTGTAGTTGGTCGGATCGGTCATCAGCACGGTGGAGTCCGGGCGGTTCTCGCTGTCATAGGTCGTGGTTAGCCATTGTTCGCTCGACCGCAGCAGCGAGTCCTGGGTCATCACCACCCGGTCCCGCTCGTCGTATACCATATGGACTTCACCCGCCCCGGGGATCTTCTTGATGTTCATCCGGCCCCACTGGTCATATTCGTACCGGAAGCACAGTTCGCTGGCGATAGTCGAAGAGATCGACCAACTGCTATTGATCAGAACCACCGCTTGCGGCTGAATAACAAACCGCAGGAATCCCAGATCGTCATAGACATAATAGGTGCAAAGCCAGCCGACATGTGCCATTCCGGGGACGGTGGCCTGCTGGACCTTCTTTAACACTACCTGTTTGTTCATGTCCGTATATGTCACCGTCTGATTACCGGCTTCATCCGTTGTTACATTCTTATAGAGCACACCCGCCGGATAAGTAGCCGTCGAAGTGGGAATGCTGCCCACGGGGTAAGCGATGGTCCAGATCCGGACGCTGTCACTAACCGTATTGACCAGGTACTGCTGACTGACACTTCGGCCGCTGCCTACCCAACTATTGCCCGGCGCGTACGCGTTCACCACGCGGTTGAGCGGCGAAGGCTCAAACGCAGTCTGGCCATAATAATACTGATCGCTTGGGAACTGGGCCGCGTTAAACGTCCCTTGCTCACTCGTCGGATCGGTCTTGTAGTTGCCATTACTTGACGGTGAAGTATATGGCAGGTAATGTGTCGCTTCCCGGCCATAACCATCATACGCCTGCATCGTGACCATATCGTTCCCGAGCGGACTGGCTTGCATGGCGACGCTTTGGATGGGCCGCCCCAGCCCGTCAAAGTAGGTGGTCGATTGCTGAACGTCATAAGGGCTGGTCAACCCACCGGCGGTACCCGTATCGGTCAAGCCGGGCCTGGAAAGTGTCCGGGTCCGGATATAGTTCAGGTCGGTGTTCACCGTACTGACGGTCATTGCTACCGCTTCTGTATAGAGTGTTTGTCCGTTGGAGGTGACCGCGAGCTGGTACCAGGTGGTAGCCGTCAGCGTCCCCGGGTTATAGGTCAGCGTGGTATCACCGCTGATGTTACTAAACGTAGTGCCGTTCGTAGAGTTTTGCCACTGGTAATGATAGGTGCCGTTACCACCTTGCGCCGGCGTCGAGGTCAGCAGACCGGGGCCGGTCCCCGAGGTTAGGGACTCGCTGCCTGGGGTGATAGCGCCCGCCGCCAGGGGCGGATAGATCGCCACGAACGCCGGCGCCGATGTCACCGATACCCCATTGCTGGTCGTGATCACCTCATAATCCATCTGAGCCGTTAGCGCAGGCGGTGTATACGTGCTGCCGGTGGCGCCGCTGATCGGGGTGAAGGAACCAACCGCAGGAGAAGTCGATAGCCACTGGTAGGCATAGCTGCCACTGCCGCCCGAAGTACTGCCTAATTTGAGCGTGTCAGGCACTGTACCGGAGACAATGGTTTGAGACGCCGGGCTGATCGTACCGGATACGAGTTGCGGATAGACGGTCACGGTAGCGATCGGAGAGTAGGCGACGGTATTAATGATGGGATCGTTCACCTCACACACATAATAGGTCGTTTGGGTGAGGTTAGTTGCGCTTAAATTGAGAGTCGCACTGGTGGCCCCGGAGATATTTTGCCAGGTGGTACCATTGGTGGAACTCTCCCATTGAGAATAGTATTCCGGAAAGCAATTTCCGCCGCTCGCACCGCTAGAGACGATATTAGCCGGTGTTGTATTGTAATTGATGGCCTGGCTTCCTCCGGAGGTAATGGTCCCCGCGGATAAGGCCGGGCAGGAACTGACGACCAGGCTGAAGGTGTCTGCCGGACTGGCGGTGATCACCTTGACGGTATCTGAGCCGGTTCTGCTCCAGTTCACAGGGATCTGGAATAGTCCACTGCCACTGGAAGAACCGCTGATCGTCCCTCCAGCTACCGACCAGGTCATCGTCGTGCTGCCGGTGCAACTGTTGCAGCTTACCGTATACTCATCTTGTGTTCCCGTCGCCATGCAGGTGTATCCGGCGATTATTCCGGATTGCCCTGACGGCCACACGTAAACGGCTGCGACCGAAGACCAGGCAACGACACCGGTATAGTTGTCTACGATCTCTAGTACATAGTAGGTCGTCTGCGTCAGGGTTGTCGACCCGAAACTGAGGTTTAAACTTGTTGCGCCTGAAACCAGACTATAGTTATTCTCATTGGTGGAGTACCACCATTGATACCGATAGCTCGCCGTACAATACCCACCCGTCGGCGTTGCACAGGTAATGGTCGCCGGTGTCGTATTGTAATCAATGCCCTGCCCGGCGCCGGCGGTGAAGGCACCGGGGGTCAGCGGCGCATAAATCGTGACGCTCAGATTGTAATTGTCGGTTGGACTGGTGGTCGTCACGCTGACGGTTCCCGTGCCGCTCCCGCCCCAGGTCACCGTGATCTGGGTCAGATTAGTGCCGCTGGAAGAACCGCTGATCGTCCCACCCGTGGCCGACCATGTCAGTGTGCTGCTGGTCCAGGTGCCCGAAAGAGTATATTGATAGGCGGTGCCGGAGGCTGCGCAGGTCGTACCGCTGATCGTCTGCGTAGAACCCTGCAGCCACCCGATCAGCAGGACAGTTAGGTTAAGCGATCGGCGGATATACAAATAAAGGTTCATGGTTGGATAGTTGGAGGGTTAAAAAGGGCAGGCATGGGTCGATTCAAAAAAATAACCGCCACATTAGAATAGGCCGTAACATTTGCCGCATTGTCCGTGACAACGCGCCGGAAGTAGCCATTATAGCTAAGCGGACCCGTGAAGGTAAACTGGGCGCTGGTAGCACCCGCAACATTGGCCCACACCAGGTTGTCGGCCGATTGCTGCCACTGGTACATATAGGCGGGCTGGCAGGCACCACCCGAGGGGGCAGAGACGGTGAGCGCGGCTGGCGTGGTGAGCGTATCCAGGGGTTGGTAGGCAACAGTACTGTCTATCCGCCCCCCGCATAGCCGTTTGGTCAGGTTAACCGACAAGGAAGTATTGCCAAGAGAGGAGGTCACCGCAACGCTTCCGGAAGTTTGCCCGCCGGAATCCCACTGCACCCGAACAAAAGAGAGTATGCCGCCACCGCCTGCACAGGTCGCACTGGAGTCGACCAGGGTGCCGCCTGTAACGCAGACGCGCACCGTGGATCCCGGCTGCCACTGGCCGGAAATATTGTAGAGATAGACCGTCCCCGGGATCACACAGGTAGGTCCGGTGATGCTGATCGATTGGGCCCCTAAAGGAAGCGACGACACCATCAGCAGGAAGGCTGACAACAGGCGGATATAGTGGAATGCAGACTTCATATCATGTTTTTTTGCCCGAACAGTTATTGGTTCATGTAATGGTATTGAATGGTCTTCAGGATATTGCCGTCCTGGTCTTTGATATAAACCAATCGGCCAAATCCGTCATAGAAATAATAGGTAACCTTGTTATCGACATCGCAGGCGGTCGTTGTTCCCACCAGCGGACTGTAGGTATAGGTCGTCATCTGGGCCGTGGCGGGATAGAGCCGCAATTCATCAATATATCCGGTACCGCTGATGGTGAGCGAAGTCTGACCGGTCAGTTTGTGCTCATAATAGGTCCAGCCCCGGATCGTCTTACCCTTGATCGGATAGCCCGAGATCGTTCCGGCAATGCTTAAGTAAGAGCTGTTCTTCGTCCAGTAGGATAAGACATACGTCGTGCCGCTGGTCAGCCCCGATTTGGTGATGTTGCCACCAGATTGGCCGAGATTGTAAGAGAAGCTGCCCGTGATGCAAGTGGTGTCTGCCGTGGACGCACCGGAGTAGGTCCAATTACCTGTCCCGTCGGCTTCAAAACTGGTGGCGGCTACATCGGCGAGAGCCGCGTTTTTGACCTGCGCGATGGGATAGACGTGCAAATAATCCCAGATATAGTCGACGCTATTCTGATCGACCGGCGTGTATTGCTGCAGGTTATTGTAGCTGTCGTACTGATCGAAGGAGATCATCTGCCGGTACCGGCTGTCCAGGCTGGTCGTATTGCCGCTGATCGCGAACGGCTGGAAATTGGTGACCGGCGAGTTGTTCGCCAGCTTATAGGTCTTGTCCGGGACGATCGTGTTATAGGAGGAGCCGATCCGGTATAGACTCAGTTGGGCGCCGGTGATGTAACCCGCGGAGGAGCCGGGATAGTACAAGCTGTCTTGCTTTTCGATGGTCTCGCTGACCATGTTCCGGCCGATCATGCTGTCCAGGATCGTATTATGGGTGACGGCGCTATCATTGGGAATATAGTCCTGCGGGTATTTGAGCTTGGTGACCAGCGTGTCGCCTTTGCTATCATACGTATAGGCGCGTGTCACCTGATAGTGGACGGGGTTATCGTAATAGTTGGCGTTTCGGGTGGTCACGAAATTGGCTGTATTTCCTTGCTGGTAGACGATGTTTATCGTGGAATCCAGCAAAATTCTTTCGGATTTGATGGAAGGGTAAAAAATGGCGAGCGTTTCTGCACTGGCTGCTGAATCATTGGGTGTGCAATACATGGGCTCTCCGCTATTCCCGTTGTAGGTATACTTGGGGCTATAATAGACAATGCGGTTAGTAGTATGATAGTAGTTATCCGTCTCCGTGAGTTTGGAATAAACCCCATCGTTGTCTGCATAGACGACTTTGGATTTCAACATCCCGTCGAGGTTGTATCCCATATTCAATGTACCGGGGAACCCATATCCACTGGCCGTTTTGGAAGAATCATTGCTGTTGTAATAGGAATATACCGTCATTCCATTATCCAGGCCGGTAACCGGATCAATGCTGGTCTCAGTGACCTGGTCGTAGCCGACGATATTACCTTGTATTGCACTGGTCAACGACGTGTAGCTACTACCGAAAAGAGAAATCTGGGTGCAATTGTTGCCGCCGGATCGTGTAAAGGCATAATTGACATACACCGGGAAAGACATCAGCCTGCCATAGCTATATTGCTGAGGCGTGCCCGTACCCAGTTTATCCGCCGAATAGCCATACGTATAGACTTTTTCGCTGGCTATAGTGGTCGGGTCTTTATAGTTGGTAATACTTTGTATTCTTAGCCCTGCTGCCGGTGAAATGAAACTGTTGTTTTCGAGCAGGTTATAGGTTTGTTGGAGTACCGTGTCTTGTATCGCGACATGGATTTCCGCAAATGTCCTGACCGTATCCACATACGCACTATCGATATATCCCGACCAGGTATATACCCCAGGGGTGGTGATGGTGATTGGGACATTAACGGTGCAAACTGGTGAGCCCGAGTCGCAGGTTGCTCCACTTATATCCTGGACCACATCTATTCCCGGTCCGGTAAACGTAAAATATATCTTATGGGATGAGTTTTTGTAGGGGAACGTGTCGTTTATTTGATACCTGAAGGCGATGTCCAGCGAAACATTGTTTTGGGGGGAGCCGCTAGACAGCAAAGGGAAAATATTTGACAGGTCGATCGTCCCGGAGGTCGTTCCATGGTCTACAATATTGAGGATACTATCTACCGTGACGATCTGAGAAGTTTGGAAAGTGGTATTGGCGCCGGCGCTGGAATTAACAAAATCGTAATCGTTGGCCTGGTATTGAAAAACAGTGCTTCCACCTGTGGGATAATTAATCTGTTGAAGAGAGAAGGTCTGCATGTATTCCAGATTGGGTTCCCTGTTGGCGCCGGGATAGGAAAGAAATTCCGTTTCCTCGAAATTATTGAACTCAACCGGGGCATATGCTATCCCCATGCTTGGAATCAGCTGCGAATTTGGCATCCCATTATAGTACCCCCAATGATCGATACTGAAGGTGTCTTTTTGCGAAACGCTGCCGGGGTTTGGATTGTTGTAGATAAAGGAGTATGGTGGAAGCGTTCCGCTTGCTGATCGTTCTTTCACGCTGTCCAGCTTAAGCCGGTAAAATCTGAAGGTATCCGTGCTGGCCACGCCTTGGTTAAAGTAAGAATAGTAGAAGTCATGTTCATGCTGGTAAGTGAGACTTCCGGCCGAATTTTTGGAATATAATATAACGGAATCCAGTTTAAGCCCATTTTGAAGATCGCTCCGGTTTTGGTCAAAAAGAAATTGCAGCTGGCCGTTGGCAAAATTGATTGTCTGTAGAGCTTGGTTGTCGTAATAGGAAGTAGCTGGGTTACTGGTGTGAAGCCCCTGCGTTGGGCCGCAGTAGTAATTATATGTTTGATTGTAATCGGGCCGGGTATTCGCCGGCGAACCGATGTCCAGATAACTGAATGTCACGCTATCTTGCTGCTGAGTAAGGATTTTGGAGAGATACCAGGATGAAATTTGTGTGGTTGATCCGGTATGTGATAACTCAATCGTATTGAAATAGAATTTGTTACCCTGATCATCAGTAATGGTGAACGTTACGGTATCACTCATTCCCTGAAACTGGATTTGAATATTATCCTGCTTCTGGAGGACGGCCTGGCCTGCGCGGGTGAGAATGAATTTACCGCTATGACCCGGGAAATTGTAGCTAAAAATATCGGGCTCCATATCGTATTGGGTACCACCTGACTGGAAGGCCCACCAGAAATTCTCCGTGCCCTGGGTCGTGTTGACATTATAGTTGCAATAAAAATCAAAAAAGTATGGGCTAATGAGTGGTGCGTCATTGGCTTGGGCGGGTTGGGTGATGGAAATATCCCCAGATAGTTGAGGGACCGCTGTGGTGAAATAGGGATACCCCTGCGCCCCAAAATCATCATAATTCATGATCGTCCGGGAGATCATGCCCCCTGCATTCAATGCCCACCCCAAGCCTTCCGAACTCGCTTCCTCTTTGAGCCTTATTCCTCCGGTATGATAGTCCAGACTGACCGGCACGTCGATACCTTTTGCGTGGATGGTATAAATAGGAACGGTAATATCCGCCGTTCCGGTATAGGGACTCACGGGCACGTCAGAGAATTTCATGAGGGCGGCCGCATTCGGCGATGGCAAAAGGTAATTGGGCACATATTGCACATCCGAAGATAGCTGCGCACGCAAACCCAAGCCAAAAAATAGGCTGATAGCGGTAAGTAACGGAGGGAACTTTTTCCTTAATAAATTCATATCTCCTGGTATTTTGAAATAGTTAACAGAACTAGAATGCGTACCCTACCCGGAAAACGAACGGCTGTGTCCGCGGGATCTGTTCATAGCTGAGGAAATCCCATAACAGGCTCAGCTGGGTCTTTTTGAACACCGTACTTTTCATCGATACCGTCTTGGTCACTCCAACCAGCCCGCTGGGAGTCCAGCGACTCAGCAGCCGGATGTCCTGGAAGCCGCTGAAAGGCGTCAGGTAATTGAGTTCATATCCGCCCGTCAGGCTGAACGTTGTTTTGACATGAATATCGATGAAGGAGCGCAAACCCACACCCTGACTGGATAGAGCAATGTGTTGAATCGGGACACCCCACCCGAGTTTGTAACTGGCGCCGACACCAATGAGGTTTTGGTGCCCCAACTTGTAGGATAACGTCAGGCCCAGGTCGCTGACGCTCGGATACCAGGTTGTCGCCGGGGTTGTCTGAAAATAGGTCCCGTATTCCAGGCGCTTCCAAAAAGTCTTGGTGCGTTGGTCGTTCGGTTTGAAATTCGGCACGTCCATACCGCCGCTGCCGCCGCCGAGGCTGGTAAGCTTGTTGTGCAGGTTGTTGATGTCTTGCTGGGCAGTGTTGAGGCTGTTCTGAATTGCCGACATGCCCCCGCTTCCGCCCTGGCTGACCTGGCTTTGGATCATGGACATAACCTGGTCGCGGGTCTGGAAGCCGATCGGGCCATTGGGGTTGTCGTATCCGGCCGGGACGCTAAACAGCCCTGCTAGAAAACTGTTCTTCTGCATAAAGCTGT
>DATMLR010000134.1:0-25608 GCA_035570015.1 Puia sp. | reverse complement strand
CGCGGAAAACCTCATCGGGCAAGATACTGTCTTTGATCCGGTCCAGCTTGACGATGCGTTCGCCGATCATTCCCATGGTACCGGGGATGGCGTTAAAGAGCGCGATCACGTCGGAGTTGAGGAGGTGATACCGGCCGGAGTCGCCTTTTTCAAAATCCTGTTTGACCTGGAATTCGCGGACATAGTTGAGGTTGATGTTTTTGCTCACGCCCAGCTCGACGCGGGTGACGGCGTAATTGTCGTCGAGGTTGATAAAGAGGTAGCCGCGGAAAAGGAGGTCTTCGGGATTGCGGGGAGTGAAGTACATTCGTACGATGCGCTGACCGTTCGTTATCATGGTATCCCGGATAAAGAACATGTAGAAGGTCGGGGCGACGTCGGCTATAGGACTGAAGAACTGGGTGGTGAAGATATTGATCGTATTGTCATAAATATTTATATTCTCATAGAGGCGGTTGATCATCTGGCTGAGCCCTTTCATATCGATGAACTCGCCGAAGTCGACGGCTTTCCGGCCCAGAACGATCTTTCTCGTCTTTTCCGGGTGTTTGCGGTAATAGTTATCGGAGAGGACTTCTTCGATATACACAGGGACGAGCGATTTTCCAGGCATCAGGGTCGTGTCACGGTTCTCGAAAAGGAAATGATACTTCTTCAGCACCCGGTCATCTGCGATGAGGCGGGGGATCCTGTCGAGCAGGAGTCGGATCTTCTCGTACTGCTGGAATGAGGTATAAGCGGGGGCTTTGGGGCCGTTGAGACCTTTGTTGGCGATCACGCGCCGGATGAGCTCAACGGCGGGGTTATTCTTGTTCCGGTATCTGCCCGGTTTGGCGGTAATCACAAATTCCTTTAGAGTGGTAAAGGTCTTTGACATCCGAATGGTAAGGGGCTGAGTGGGCAAGTCCGGGATAAACAAGGTCACCGGATCATACCCCTGAGAACTGAAAACAAGATAGGTGGAATTGTTGTCGATCCGGATGTTAAACCGACCTTCGGCATTGGTGACGGCGCCATGCCGGGCGTTCTTTACCAAAACGGTGACATTTGCGAGAGGGGCGTGCGCTATCGAGTCCAGAACAGTTCCCGTGATCGTCCTGGTCTGTCCAAAACCGGCCTGGGATAGGAACCCGGTAAGCAGGAAAAGAATGATCTGTCGTAGTCTGGAAATTGGGTCGCTTTTTTTATTGGTGCGAACTGGGCGGAGCCCAGTTCGAAAGCAAGTTTTAAAGTTCGGCAATTTAGGCAAATAACTTGATTAATCGCCGGGTCGCGCACCATCAAAACGCAAAAGGGGGGTGGTTATTTCGGAAATACTTATCTTTATAATGCATAGTTCATTATTTACTGAACTGTAAATGTACAAGAAATGGAAAACAGCATTACGCATATTGCTTCGCTGATCGGAGAGCCGGTACGGGCGAAGATCCTCTGGACGCTGATGGATGGGCGGGCATATACGGCCAGGGAGTTGGCGATCGGGGTAGAGACGACGCCGCAGAACCTGAGCATGCATCTTGGCAAGCTCTTGCGGGCGGGGCTTCTGTCGGTGGAAGCGCAGGGGAGGCATCGGTATTATACCTTCGCGAGAACTGAGGTGGCGGACGCGATCGAAGCGATGGCCAACCTGGTCCCTGCGGAGCAGGCGCTGCGGAAAGATATGGGAGCGGTGCCGATCGATTACTGTCGCACCTGTTATGATCATCTGGCGGGTAAGGTCGGGGTGGCTATCACGGAGAGCCTGGTGCGGCAGAAGCTACTGGTCTACCGGGACAAGGAGCTGGATGTAACGCCGAAAGGGGTCCAGTGGTTTGCAGAACTGGGGATCGATTGCGGGGAAATCAGACAGCAGCGGCGGGCGTTTGCCAAGCCATGCCTGGACTGGACGGAGCGGCGGCATCATCTGGCGGGGGCATTGGGGGCGGCGCTGCTGGAGAAGATGCTGGAGGCACATTGGCTGCGGCGATCGGCGCAATCGAGAGCGGTGGTGGCGACCGCCAAGGGCCGGCAGGCGCTGGAGGCTTATTTTACTGTTCAATGGTAGCTATGGAAATAAAGAAAGATGATTATTTGATCTCGACGGACCGGGTGCGGCTCGATCTTCGGTTCATTCACGACTATTTATCGAAGGAATCTTATTGGGCTAAGGGGCTACCGTTCGAGCGGGTGGTCGCTGCGGCGGATCATTCGTTGAATTTCGGCGTTTATCACGGGGATCGTCCGGTAGGGTATGCGCGGATCGTGACGGATTATGCGCGGGTAGCTTATCTGGCAGATGTTTTTATTATCGATGACTATCGGGGCAGGGGGCTATCGAAATGGCTGATGGAGGTAATCAGGATCCATCCCGATCTGCAGGGGATGCGGCGGTGGATGTTGCACACGCTGGACGCGCATGGGTTGTATGAGCAGTTTGGATGGGGACCGCCGGCGAAGCCGGAGACCTACCTGGAGATCTATAATCCCGCTGCGAATTGGTGGACCGGTTAGGGGTTATTGGGCGGCGATCACCTGTCCGGTAAAGCTTATATTCTCGAGGCCATTAAAGGAGGCGTGAAGGACGGCAAAGCCATCGGCGCTGATCGTGAGGTTGATTTGATCGAGGTACCCCGCCACTTTCGGCTTGATCACTATTCTCCAGCCATCGTTCTTCCCCGGGGTGTTGGTATATTTGAATTTGTCGGCTGTGAATACCAGGGCGCTTTCCACAGCGTCAGTAGGGACGACGCTGCTGGTGCCAATATAGGGGAGATTGCTTTCGATCTGATTCTTCGTGACCTTGAAGGTATATGAGTTGATGGTCAGCCGGCGCTCGGAACCGCCGGTAGGTTGAACGGATGCTGCCACGAAAACATAGCTTTGCGCGTCAATGAGGGGCTTGACCGTTTGCGCCCTCGTGGTGAACGCCGAGACGAGGAAGGGTAGAAAGGCTAACAGATATCTCATGTGATGGAGTTTGCTTATACGAATGTAAAGGTAATTTTGGCCGATGCACATTAATCGCACATTAAAATATGAGTTTAACGGATTATGATGCAGTGGTTGTGGGCTCGGGTCCGAACGGACTGGCGGCAGCGATCGCACTGCAACAAAAGGGGTTGTCCGTGCTGGTGCTGGAAGCGAGGTCTACGATCGGCGGCGGGCTGCGGTCGGCGGAGCTGACGCTACCAGGATTCGTTCATGATATCTGCAGTGCCGTCCATCCCCTGGCGGTCGGTTCGCCGTTTCTTCAAACTTTACCGTTGGCGGAGCATGGGCTGCAGTACATTTATCCGCCGGTGGCTGCCGCGCATCCGTTGGATGGCGGTATCGCGGCGCTGCTGGAGGGGACGGTGGAAGAGACGGCAGGGAGGCTGGGTGCGGATGCGGCGGCGTATCGGAAGCTGGTCGGACCGGTTGTCCACGATTGGCCGACGCTCGCGCCGGAGTTGCTCGGGCCGCTGCATTTTCCGAAGAACCCATGGATGCTGGCGCGTTTTGGGGAAAAGGGATTACCGAGTGCTGACTGGCTGGCTCGGCGGTTTCGGACCCGGGAAGCGCGGGCGTTGGTTGCGGGGATGGCGGCACATGGAATGCTGCCGTTGACGAACTGGATGACGGCGGCGATCGTGCTGGTCTTTTTGGCCACGGGGCATGATCGGGGCTGGCCGATACCGCGGCGGGGGTCGATGGCACTCGCCGATGCGTTGGCCAGTTATTTCTTGTCCCTGGGTGGCCGGATCGAGACGGGGGTATTTGTGCGATCGTTATCGCAACTGCCGTCGTCGCGGTGTGTGCTGTTGGATCTGACTCCACGGCAACTGTTACAGCTGGGGGGGCATCAGTGGTCTTCCTTATACAAATGGCAGCTCGAGCGGTACCGGTATGGGATGGGAGTGTTCAAGGTCGACTGGGCGCTGGCGGAGCCCATTCCCTGGGAAGCGGAAGACTGCCGGCAGGCGGGGACGGTACATATCGGAGGAACCTTCGAGGAGATTGCGGCGGCGGAAGCGTCAACGGCGAGGGGCATTCAGGCGGAGCGCCCCTTCGTGTTGCTGGCGCAGCCCAGTCTCTTCGATCCGACGCGGGCGCCCCATGGTTTGCATACGGGGTGGGCGTATTGTCATGTACCGAATGGATCGCGGGAGGATATGACGGAGCGGATCGAGCGGCAGGTGGAGCGGATGGCGCCGGGTTTCCGGGAGCGGGTGCTGGCGCGGCATGTATATGATCCGGCACAAATGGAGGAATACAATCCAAATTATATCGGCGGGGACATTAACGGGGGTGTGATGGATATCCGGCAATTTTTCACGCGGCCGGCGCTGCGGTGGTCGCCGTACCGGACGTCATCGAAGGGGATTTATATTTGTTCGTCTGCAACGCCGCCTGGCGGTGGGGTTCACGGGATGTGCGGGTATCATGCGGCGCGGCGGGCGCTTAAAGATGTGTTTGGGATGGAGTGATGATCAGGCTTCGGCGAACCGGATGCGGCGTTTGCTTTTCCGGTATTTCTCGGCGATGATCTCGCTCATGGGGCGCCCGTCGACTTTGCTTTCGACCCAGGAGACGAGGTCGAGGTAGGCGAAGGCGCGGGCTTCGTAGCGGTTGCCTTCGAAGCGGCGGATCTTGGCGAGGAATTTTTCAAATTCTGCTTTCAGGCTATGTCGGGAGGTTTGGAAAGAGGTGCGAAGGAAGCGGAACATTTCTTCTTCGATGCGGGTAAGGCGTTCGCGACGAGCCATAAAGCGGTAGACAGACTTGGTGAGGGATTCCATCAGGTCGAAGTTGCCCAGTTCATAGTGGGCCATCAGATGCAGGACGCGGGCGTAGCATTGGAGGTCGTTGCGGAGGTCCTGCTGGTCATTGATGATCCGCTGGAGGTAGTCGATAGAGGTGGCGTAGTCACCGGCGCCGAAATAAAGAGAGGCGATCTTGTAGTTGAGTACGAGGATACGGTGCCGGTCGATGAAAAGGTCGTATTCGGTGAGGTGTTTTTCAATGTCGGACACCATTTGAAGGCCTTCCTTAAAGGTACCATGCATAAAAACCTGGTTGATTCGGGCGGTGGTGATGTAGACGAAGGACTGGATCCGGAAGTTGTCGTTCTCGATGACACGGTCTGTTTGGGAAAATGCTTCGAATTTACGGAGGATGGCGTCGAATCTGCCGTGGTTACGGAGGTCGAAATGAGCGTTAAGCAGGTTGTGGAGGGCTTTGATATAGTGCCCGGTCTCTACGCGGATCATGAGGGGTTGTTCTTCGAAGAGGTCAAGCCACTTCTGCGAATAGCGGTAGTACATGAGAAAGTCCTGGCGGATGAAGGCGTACCAGTTATAGCTTTGGTAGAGGTAGAGGCGTTCATAAAACCCGGTCTGCTGCCAGGCGGCGGCCGGGAGATGTTCCCTCAGGTATTCGCGGAGGCTGTCTTCGTCTTTTTCGTTGCGGGCGTGGCCGTTCCTGATGTACCAACTGTAGATGAGCAGGGCGAGGTTGGAGAGGCGGGCTACCATGTTGATCCGGCCGAGCATTTGTACGGATTCGGCGGACAATTGCTCGGCCCTCATTTGCATGCTGTGGGTGATGTGGAGGGTCTCGATCCGTTTCTCGAGGGCCAGGACCTGGACGAGGAAATTGAATTTCTGATTGGCTTTGGCGGTTTCCTTTGCCCTATCGAGCATGCGGAGGCTCTGCTGAAACAATCCTTTCTTGTAGAGGATATGGGCGTAGTCGAACATTTCGTTGAGCTGGAGGTCAATGCTGTCGGCGCTTTTAAGCAGGCGGAGGCTGGCCAGGATCTGTTTGTAGAGATGGGTTTTGAGGTTGGACAGCTGGGGTTTCTGGATGCCGGGCAGTTTCCGGAGGAGGATTTTCTCGTCGTAGTCGGTCAATTTGTCGAGGGCGTCGAATAGCTGGACGATCTTGAGATCTTCTTTGGTGGAGCTGCGTTTGATGTATAGTTTAAAGTGTCGTTTTTCTGCCTTCTCGAGTGAATGGATCAATTGGAATAAAGTGTCTGAAAACCTGTTGGCCATAAAGAAGTTATGTTAAATTTATTTCCCCTCTGCGAAATTAACCCTAAAATCCAACTTTTCGTTGGTTAAAGCACGATCCCTGCTGTAGTATGGGTAGAGAAGCAGCGCCTGATATCGTTTTGTTTTTAGTTATATAAAGTGCAGTAAGTTTTCTCATGTGACCTTTCAGTCCATCAGGGGTTTGTGTCTACAAGGCCCTTGTTGTTTTTGAGGTGTCTTTCCCTACCATTTCAATATGCCACAAATTCTACAGCAAAAGCAGTCCTTTTTCTTTATCCGCCATGAAGGCCGGAATGTGAAAGTTGACTTTAGGGAGATCTTGTATATCGAGGCCCGGAAGAATTATACCCGGCTGGTGTTGGAGAACCGGCCGACGATCATGGTGCTTGTCACGCTGAAGCAGTGGGAGCGGGTGTTGCCGGCGGAGGCTTTCATCCGGATTCACAGGGGCTATATCGTTAACATTGGAAAGGTGCAGTCCTTCGACAACAAGTATGCCTACCTGGGCGTAGATAAGATCCCTATCGGGGAGCAGTATCGGGGGGCGCTACCGGGAGCGGTGACGATCCTGGTGAATGAGGGGGCTCGCAAAGAGCCGATGGAGCTGGATAATCTTCTTCAATAATCCTCCGGCGACGTAGAATCTTCCGGCGATCCGGAATCCTCCCCCGATCCGGAATCCTCCCCCGATCCGGGAGGAATTTTCCTAACTTGCGGTATGATTGTGGTCCGGCTGACGAATAGGGCTGACAATCAGTATTTTATGAGCTAGAGCCCATTCAGGCAACCGAATGGAATAATCGCGCGTTTTCATTAAGAATCAATCATTGGTGGGTCAGTAAGACAGCTACTTTTGGAAAAACTCATTCAAATAATCTCCGGTTGTGCTCAGCAGGACAGGCATGCCCAAAAGCTGCTTTACGATCAGTATTATGGTCTCTGTATCAAGATCGCTTTCCGGTATGTCAATACGTATGAGCAGGCGACGGAGGTGGTGCATGACGCGTACCTGAAGATGTTCCGGAATTTTAGCCGGTTTGAGGTGCGGGACAAGGAGAAGGTGGAGATGCTGCTGATCGGCTGGATCCGAAGGGTGGTGATCAATGCCGCGATCGATTATATGCGGCGGGAGATCAACAATACGCAAAGCTACCCGATACCGGAGCATGTTTGGGAGCATAAAGATAGTGGGCAGTCGTCGGATAATTCCGTGCTTTATAAAGAGCTGATCGCGCTCGTCAAGGAGTTGCCGCCGGCTTACCGGATGGTCTTCAACCTGCATGTGATCGAAGGATATTCTCATCCGGAGATTGCAAAAATGCTGGGGATCACAACGGGAACATCGAAGTCGAATTTATCCAAAGCCAGGGTGCATTTGCAACGGGCCTTAACCTCTGAAAACTCTGAATTTAGTTATGAAATACAATAACGGTGATATGGACGATCTGTTCAGGCGGGCATCCGAGCGATACCCGTTGAGGACGGACAGTGCTGATTGGGATAGACTGGCGAGCGCCCTGAATGGCGAGCCGGCGGCTCCTTCGGATGAGGCGGAGAAGCGCAGGAGGCGGGGTGTCTTCTGGTGGTTCCTTCTTGTCCCGTTGGCGGGGATTGGTTACCTGACGTGGCAGATGGGTATGCATCACTCTTTGGAAAAGTCGGTTATGGTTACGAATACGGTAGGGAGCGGCGCGGGTCGGTCTGGAAATGGGGTTGGTGCAACAAATAAGGTTGATCGGTCGAATAATACGAATGCGGGTGTTGACGGGAATGCAGTTCCTGCGGGGAATGCAGTGGCGAGCGGCGGCGGGACCGGGGATGGCGTTTCTGGCGGAGAAGGAGTTCGCAAAATGCGAACTTCGGACAATAAAACTGCGAATGCAGGCGCCACGCAAAATTCCGTTGGACTTGAGCGACAAGGTGTTGTGGAATCTGACGGGATAGATAAACGGAGATTGGGGGGAGGGAAAGTTCGCATTTTGCGAATTCCTGCCGGTGCCAAATCGAAGGTCGGCAGCTCCGATTCGGCTGGATCGGTCGGGAGATTAGATGATATCGGGTCAACGGGAAGGTTTTCGGCTGAGCGTTCGACGGGGAGCGATTTGGGGTTAGCAGCGTTGGATTTGCGCCGGGCGCCGATTGGCGGGAGGAACGGTGTCGTCGTGAATGTCTTGGCCCCGAAGGCGGCGGAGGAAGGCACGGACCCTAAAAAACCATCCGGGCCATCCAGCAAGCAGCATTCGCACGGATATATCGGTGTTTTTGGCGCACCTGATTTCAGTACGGTGCGGTTCCAGACGATGAAGGGGGTTGGTAACACCTTCGGCGTGTTGCTGGGTTATTCTTTCAACGACAAATGGGCCATCGAGTCGGGATTGTCGCTCGATCGGAAGCGATACTATACCGCCGGGGAGTATTTCAAAAAGGAAATGCCGGCCGGTTACACCTTGCAAAATGTGGATGGGACCTGTAATATGTGGGAGATACCGGTAAATGTCCGGTATAATTTCAACACAAGCTCACGAATGAGATGGTTCGCGACAGCCGGGCTTTCGACCTACCTGATGTCGAAGGAGACCTATACGTATCAGTATGAATACAATTGGACAACAGGCGACAGTTCGTGGGATATCCATAAACCCTCTCAATATTGGTTTTCTATCGTCAATCTGAGTGCCGGGTTTGAGACGAGCGTGGGAAGGATCGGGAAGCTGCGGCTTGAACCATACGTACGGATACCTCTTTCCGGAATCGGTACCGGAAAACTACCTATTGTAAGCGGCGGCCTGAATATCGGGATCGTGCGCAACCTGTGGTAAGAAGGATTTAATTGAAAATATATTATGCGGAAAAAAAGAACCATTCTGTGGGGTGGGATAGTATTGTTGATATTGATCGCCGCGGCGTGGGCCTACCACCTGTATGTGAAGCCGCATGAGAGTGCGGCTGATGAGACGACTGATTTCACCATTAGCGCGGATTCTCTCTATCAGCAATACCGGAACGATGAGCATTCCGCCGACCAGAAGTATCTCGGGAAGGTGGTTGAAGTGTCGGGCAAGCTGGCGGAAATCCAGCGCAGCGGCAACTCGGAGATCTGGATCTTATCGCCGCAGCCGGGCGGCGGGGGGATCAACTGTCAATTGTTCGCCGGTACGAAGGTCGATCCCGAGCCGAAAAGCGGAGATGTGGTGACTGTCAAGGGCCGCTGTACCGGCTTTCTCATGGATGTTAATCTGGCTGACTGTGTGCTAAGCAAGTAATGGTACCCCTGGTAATTAAATTAAACTATATCAACTATCCATTTATGAAGGTGAAGATCTTATTGGCGGCGGTTGCCGGAGTTTTCCTGCTCTATCTTCCGGCCTGCGTTAAGAGCAATGCGGTCGAGCTTGGCGGGGGAGGCTGTGATACAACGAACGTCAGTTATTCCCTACAGATCGTGCCTATCCTGCAGGACAATTGTTATGTCTGTCACAAAGGGCCCGGCGCATCCAGTGGCGTCGATTTCAGCAATTATGGCGCCTTCAAGGGCTGGGCTGAGAGCGGATATGTAGCAGGGAATATTACGGCCGCCCCGGGTTATACGCCCATGCCGTATGGCCTGCCGCCCCTGTCCACCTGTGAGATCAATACAATCCTGGCCTGGATCCATCAGGGAACCCCCAACAATTAACCATCATTCAATCATTCAAAATGAAGCTGATTTTTTTTGTGTTCCTTCTGGCGGCGGTCAGGCCGTCAAATGCTGAAGCTCAGTTGTATTCCACCCGGTCGGGTTTCATCGGGTTCTATTCCAAAACGCCGCTGGAGGATGTCAGGGGCGAGAACGGCCAGGTATATGCGGTTATTGACGCCGGTAAAAAGAACCTGGCCTTTGCCGCGTTATTAAAAGGGTTCATTTTCCCAAAAGAGCTGATGCAGGAACATTTCAATGAAAACTATGTCGAGAGCGACAAGTATCCCAAGGCGACCTTCTCCGGCGCTTATACCGGTGATGTGCCGCTGGACAAAGACGGGATTTATAAAGTAACGGTAAAAGGCGGACTCACCCTGCACAATGTCACCAAGCCCATCGAGGTGGCAGCTACACTGGAGGTCAGGGCCGGTCATCTGCTGGGGGTAGCGGAATTCAAGCTAAAACCGGAGGACTTCAATATCGGCATCCCTTCGATCGTCCGGGATAAGATCGACAAAGAGATAACGGTTAAAGTAAATATCGACTGTACTACAAATAAATAACATGACTATGGCTACGAGAAAATACAAATTGATCTTTTTGTTCCCGATGACCCTCACGTTGTTGACGGCTGGGCTGGCGGCTTCCGCCCAGGACAGTTCGCTCCTGCATATGCTTAATGACTCGATGGCGGCGCATCCGAAAAAAATGTATGTCATGGGAACGTTTAAGGCTGAGCATATTATCAACCTCCAGACCGTGGAATCGCCGGCGAACGGAAATTTAAACTTCGTGATCCAGCACCGGTTCGGGACGCTTAACAGCGGTTCGTACAATTTCTTCGGGCTGGACAATGCGACGCTTCGGCTGGGACTTGATTACGGGATCACGGATGATCTTTCGATCGGTGTCGGCCGCAGTTCTTATCTAAAGACCTTCGACGGCTACGTTAAATATAAATTCCTGAAGCAGATGGAAGGTGGGGGAATGCCGGTTACTGTTGCCATCGTGGGAACAATCACGGACTTTACGCAAGACATTACAGATGAAGTTTTTTTGAATACGGCGGACCGTACGGCGTATTCCGCCGAGCTGCTGATCGCCCGGAAGTTCGGACAGAATTTGTCGCTGCAGGTCTCGCCGACGTATTTGCATTATAATTTTGTGCCAACGCCGCAGGACAAGAACGATATTCTCGCGGTCGGGCTGGGCGGGCGGATGAAGATCACCCACCGGATGAGCATCGACGCGGAGTATGATGTTGTTCCCAAGAACCAGATCGTCTCCTATACCGTCCACAATTCGTTATCGCTTGGCTGGGATATCGAAACGGGCGGCCACGTCTTTCAGCTGGTGTTCACCAATTCACAGAGTATCGTCCCCACGCAGTTCCTGACGCAAACGACCGGGACGTGGGGGAAAGGGGATATTTATTTCGGGTTTAATATCTCGCGGAATTTCAACCTCAAAAAGAAGCGCTGATCGTATGCTGAAGCTGATCCGAAAAATAACGGCGGTGCTTACGGCCCATGAGAGGCGGCGGCTGATCCTGCTGACGGTTTTGGATACGGTCAGCAGCGTGGCGGATATCGCCGGGCTGGCTTTGCTGTTGTGGGTGATCCGGTTGTATGCGGAAGGAGGTGAGGGAAGGTTGTGGCCGATCGGGCTTTTCTTTCTCCTGTTCGGGATCAAAAACTGGCTCAGTTTCCGGATATATTCCGCGCAGGCCAGGCTCAGGTATGGAGTCGCGTCGCGGATCTCGCGCCAGAACCTGCTGTATTACCTGGAAGGGGACTATAGTCAGTATGCGCATACGGATTCGGCGGCGCATATATTAAAGATCGCTCAGCAGCCGATCGAGTTCAGTCAGTTCGTGCTGGGCGGATTGCAGCAAAGTATTACGGAGGCTACGCTGATCGGAGTGACTGTCGTGGCGGTGCTCCTGTTCAATGCGAAACTTTTCCTGTTGCTGCTTTTGCTGCTGCTGCCGCCGGTGGTCATTATGGGGTACCTGGCCAAGCGGAGACTACATATGGCCCGGGTGTTTATCAAGAGCAGCAGGGACGTTATGTGGCAGCATTTACAAGAGTCGATCGCAAGCTATGTTGAGAGTAATCTGTACGACAAAAAGGAATTTTTCACCGGCCGTTATGGCGACTCGCAGGCGATCCTCAACGGACATCTGGCTATGGTGCAGTCGATGCAGGGGGCTCCGGTGCGGCTGGCGGAAATTTTTGCGGTGTTTGGGCTGCTGGCGTTGATCGCAATCGGGCACTTCACGGGCAATGCGCATGGCGCGGAATTTGTCACGCTTGGGGCTTTCCTGGCGGCAGCCTACAAGATCATTCCGGGTGTCTCGCGGCTGTTGAACCTGACGGGTCAGATGAGGACCTATGAGTTTACAGTGAATGGGCTGTTGGAGCGGCGGGAGAGGCCGGAAGAGGTTGGGGCAGACTGGGAAGAATATGCCGACAGTATTTATTCGGTCAGTGTTGAGGGGATCGAATTCCAATATGGTCAGCAAACCATTCTCGACGGGGTAAGCCTGGAGGTCAGGCGTGGTGATTTCCTGGGGATACAGGGGGATTCGGGGCGGGGCAAGACGACGCTATTTAATATCTTATTGGGATTTGTCGGGGAAGGCGCCGGGCAGGTGAAGATCAACGGGGCGGTTGCGGGTCGTGACGAGCGGCGGCGGTCCTGGAGCCGGATCGCCTATGTCAAACAACAGCCGTTCATTCTGCACGACAGCATCCTGGTGAATATTACTTTACAGGAGCAGGGGTATGATGAGGAGCGGTTGAAGAATGCGGTGGCGTTATCGGGGCTGGATGAGCTGATCCGGAAATTGCCGGGCGGCCTGCAGGCTACCGTCACGGAGAATGGAAAGAATATCAGCGGCGGTCAGCGGCAGCGGATCGCCATAGCGAGGGCGTTGTACAAGCAGGCCGATTTGATCTTGCTGGATGAGCCGTTCAGTGAGCTGGATGAGGCTGCGGAGGAGCGGCTGCTACGGCGGTTTGCGGAGCTGGCGGAGGAAGGCAAAATGGTGATCATGATCACGCACAACAAGCAGAGTCTTGCCTGGTGCACAAATACATTGGATCTATGCGAATACGCCGGAAACAGAAGATAGATTGGTATGTCGGGTATCTGCTGATCGGGCTTCTCGTACCGATCACGCGGCTGCTTGGTGTGCTGTTGCGGCGGAACCACTACATTGAAAAAGCGCCGAAGCGGATCGTCTTCATTAAGCTGATGGGGTTGGGTAGCCTGATCGTGGCTTCGGATGCAATTCGAGCGATCCGGGTAAGATTTCCTTGTGCGCCGCTGATCCTGCTGACGGATCAAAATATCGCCGACGGGATTGCACCCTTTCAGTTGTTCGACGAGATCTGCGCGGTCAATACGGAAAGGTTGGGGATGACTTGCTGGGGCGTCGTTCGGTTCCTGCTGCGGGCATGGAGTTGGAGACAACTGTGGGTGATCGACCTGGAGGTTTATTCCAAGCTGACGACGGTGCTGGCGCTGCTGACGATGGCGCGGAACCGGGTCGGATTCTATCTTTCCTATGTGCCGTTCCGACGATTCCTGAATACACATAATATCACGTTCGATCAATCGGCATACCTTGAAGATAACTATCGTTATTTGGCCCGGCAATTGACGGGCCATCCGCTTCCGGTCTTCGTTCCCGTGGTCAGACAGGCGGAGCTGGAGAAGCCTTATATTATTCTCAACAATACCTGCAGCGGGCTGGCGGATGTGCGGAAGCTGCCGGACAGGACCTTCTCGGATGTGGTTGAATGGATTTTGGAACATACGGACTATCGGGTGGCGCTGCTGGGGATGCCCGATGACCGGGATGCGATCAACCGGCTGATCAGTGGGCCAGGATTGCAGGGGCGACGCGAGCGGATTCTGAATTACGCCGGGATGGCGGTAGATTTTGCGGCATATTATTCCTTTCTGCGGGACAAGGGGGTTTGTCTGGTAACAATCGATAGCGGGCCTTTGCATATTGCACGGAAGCTGGGATTGCCGACGGTATCGGTCTGGGGTCCTACCAATCCGGATAACTATCTACGCGTCGAGCCGCATGAGACGGAGCGGCATTTGTATTTCTACCTGCAGAGCCCTTGTTCGCCGTGCGTCCATCATTATGAAACGCTCCCTTGTGGTGGAAACAATTTTTGTATAAAAAACATTCCGGCTGCGGCGATTATCGGGAAGATCCGGGAGTTGTTGCAGCATTTGGCGGTGGCGCAGCCGGTTTGATCTAATGCGGGGTGATCTTTCCCAGGCCGATCTTCCGCAGCGTATAGAATTCAAATCCCCGGTCTTTGTCTGAAAGATAGATGATGTCGGTCCCCTCAGCGAGTGCTGGTTTGGCCTTGCGGTCGGAGGAGTAGGTGATTTGCTCTCCTTTGTACCAAATCTGGTTGTCCTTTAGGGTCAAACTGTCAATGGAGAGCAAATGGGCGGGATAATCGGTTTGCTGTTCGTGAGGACCTTTGTCGTCTCGCCAGGAATAGATGAGGTGGTTGTCGCGGGCGGAGTAGTCGTCGATAAACAGGTGTGCTTCTTTGGTGAGTACATAGGAACTGGGGTCCTTCGATGGCAGATTGCCGCGGATGTCGAGAGCGAAGAACAGGGCGGCGAGGGCGGCGGACAGGGCGAGGCTCCGGATGTGGGGTCGGGGCCGGTTTAGGAGGATGTAAAATAGGAGAAGCAGGTACAGGCGTGGGAATTGGGCGGGGAGCGGGAAGGCGCCAAATTTATTGACGGGAATGGCGCACGCGGCGGTGAGGAGGATGACGGCGAGAATAGCCCTGCGGGAGGGGCGAGCGGCGACGAGCGCAAGAGTAGGCAGCATGAGAAGGACGAGTGAATAGCTGCTGCCGTTTGGAGAGATCAACATGCTGGCGGCGATCCAGGCAGTAAAGGGAAAATAGTCGTCGTTTTCGGCGGTACTCGTTGGCGCGGTACTCGTTGGCGCGGTAATCGGGCGCGCGGCGTAGGCGAGCAGGACAGCGGGGGTCAGGATAATCGATTTGAATATAGCCATGCTGAGCGTAAAGAGCCAGGGGTTGTCGGTAATGGGGTGGGGGTTGAGGAGTTGGTCATAGCGAAAGGCCCTTTTCAAAAGCATGTAGGCGGACTGAAAAACATAAGTGAAGCTGTCGTTGAGCTCGCCGTGGTTCATGCGGGGTAGAATGGTGAAGACGTAGAAATTCCAGGCGGCGATGCCGTTGATCAGGAGAGAAGGGAGTAATAGTAAAATGCAGCCGATTCCGAGGTAGATGGCATCTCGGTAGCGTCGCCTTACCAGGAGGAAGACGAAGAGGAACGCCGGGAAGAGTTTGAACAGGATTGCGGCGGCCCATAGGAGGGAGGATAGGATGCGCTGTTGTTTATGGTAGGCGAGCCAGCCTTCACCAAGGAGAGTGAACAGCAGCAGGTAGGCCTGGCCGAAAGCGAGGTTGTTGAGCAGCGGGATAAAGAAGATGACAGGCAGGACAAGGATGAGCCAGGGTGGGGTCGATAAATACCGGGTAAGACGCAGGAGCGTGAACAGAAAGAAGGTGATGCTTATGCAATTGAACACCAGCCGGGCGACATCCATAGGAAAGATTAGAAAGGGGGCGAAGACGAGGGAAGAGAAAGGGGGAAACGGGGCATAAGAAACGAGTACGTCGTGCCGGCCGTCGGCGGCGATCCGGTCATTTAGACGTGTCATGTCGTAGGCTTCGGAATAATGGCCCTGAGTCAGGGCTAGGCCG
Organism: Puia sp.; assembly: GCA_035570015.1. Taxonomy (GTDB): domain Bacteria; phylum Bacteroidota; class Bacteroidia; order Chitinophagales; family Chitinophagaceae; genus Puia. Next base: position 10,132 of record DATMLR010000134.1, on the reverse strand, counting down.
CCATAATAATAGCCGGCAAAGTCGGATGGAGGTGAGGACCATGAACGGCGCAGGCCGAAGGCGAGGGTCAGCAGCAGGGGGATGAACCAGAGATATCGTCGGACGGGAGGCATCTGGCAGTTAAAAACGGACGTTTTGTGTGAAAAGATGGCCGGCTAAAATTATATAAATCAATCGTTATGGGCTTTGGTTTGGGCGTGTTTTACGGAAAACTCCTGACAGGGGAGGGGGTGATCCGGGAGTTCGTGACGGTGGGGGCGGGTGACCGGCTCCGGGAGAAGGCTTATTTGACGGCGGATGGGCGGGTATGGGATGTCACGGGAAATCAGTGGTTGTTGGGGCTTGACCCGAGGGTGATGGGGATTTGGGTGGGGAAGGCTGACGAGGGATTTGGTGGGAAGGCGGCTTCGACAGCAGAAGATTTGGGGGGGAGAATGTCCTATCTGCTGGATATCCGGGATGAGGAGGGGGAAGTTCTGGGGGAAATGAAATTGGAATATGTAAACCGGGTTGTGGAGGATAGAGGGACGTTATACCTGTTTAGGGTCCAGTCTACGGTCATCCATCATATCGATTCGTGGCGGGCGCGGCTGCTTTATCAGAAGTTCTATAAGAAGCCCGGGGTAACTTTTGAGCGGTTGAAGGCAGTTGCGGCGGCGTATACCTATCCGCGAAGGGTGAGGATCATTTCTTTCAGTTTTGGCGCCGACAGCCACTATATCTTCCCAATGGATCTGCTCGCGGACATCCGCTCGGCGCGGCGGTATCTGTTGGGGATGCGCCATTCCAACCAGGTGTTGAAGCGGATTATGGAAGTCGGACAGATCGTGGTGGCGGAAGCACCGGCCGGCTACAAAAAAGTGATCTACGGCCTTGGCCGAAATCACAGTGCCGCCCCGCCGCAGGTGGATCAGTTGCCTTTCGGAGTCGTCCAGACACGGCGCTGGGGATATTATTTACCGGAGTGGGTGGAAAGCTATAAGGAGATCACGATCGCGAAAACGCAGGACCTGGGCAGTCATATGCTGCTGATCGGGGAGTGGAGTGAGGAGGTGATCTTGAAACCGGCGACGCCGAGGCTTCATCATATACATTTTCTTTATTTTCTTCATGCGAAGGGGAGAGGGTTGGGGTATCCGGTTGTGGAATGACGTTTAGGTATCATATATAGTTGATTATCAATCATATCAGATTTTATCGAATCATTTGCAGCGTGCCTGATTACTCATATCTTGTCAACTTGTCAAATAAATATTACCTTTGTTCTAAATCCCGGATATGGAAATTATGAGCGTTGGGGAGTTTAAAGCCAAGTTTTCTGAAGTACTAAAAAAGGTGCTTGCCGGAGAAGAAATTGCCATTTCATATGGAAAGAGCAAGGAAATTGTTGCCCGGCTGGTTCCGAAGGCATCTGCAAAAAGGCAAAGGCGCAAAATCGGTATCTACGAAGGCAAGGGGAGTGTCCATTTCGCTAACGATTTTAAGATGACGGAAGAAGAATTTTTAGGGTTATGATCTATTTACTTGACACACATTATATGTTGTGGGCATTGACCGATACCCAAAAGTTATCGAAAAAAATAAAGGACGTAATTACCCAGCCCGAAAACCGAATCGTCATCAGCACTATTAGCTTCTGGGAAGTATCCTTGAAAGCATCCATCGGGAAAATAGAGATGGTAGGATTTGCTCCGGAAGACTTGCCGGGTGCGTGCATGCAAATGGGTTTTGATATTGCGCCTTTGGGACCGAGGGACAGCAGTTCGTATCATAGATTGCGAGCTCGGTACCACAAAGATCCTTTTGATCGAATGCTCATTTGGATGGCAATATGCAACGATTATACTCTAATCAGCGCAGACGATAACGTGAAAAAATATGCTTCTGAGGGACTGCATATATTGGCAGCGTAAGACTGACGAGCTTTTGACGTTACTTCCCACCGGTGTGTTTCAATATAAAACGATAAATCAAGAAGGCCGGCTACTCAGCCAGATTATTCCAATCAGTGGAACTAAAATTGATAAGATTACAACGATCACATCAAACAATTGATGCCAGCGGCGATCTGAAAACCGCTTGTCCAGCGCTTCAATTCGCTCGTAGGAATAATGACGATAAACAGCGCCAACCATTACTGCTAAAATTGTAATTATAAACATACGGTCAGCCGGGTATCCAAGGGTGAGGGACGGGATGAAGTACCGCTTGTAGCCTTAAACCTGCTAATCCATTTATCAGATTCCTTGAAATAGCTATTGTAGTGAACGACCCAAAAAATATAATTATACATATTTTAAGGCAGGTTTCGAGGCGACAGTTCGCATGCGCTTTGGATTCGATAAAAATTATCGGCCATCGCCCATCCTCCGATCATCATACCGTTTTTTGCAAATAAGGTACTGCCGCCCCCATGAGCTCCAAGGATTTTAAAAATCTGCGCAGCGTTATCACGGAATAATTGGGATAATGCGGTCGTAGTATCATTTTGGTCTACCCAGAGACTATAAAACGCATATGTGTCATTAACTCGCACAAACATGATACAATCTTCGGCCGTCTTCGTAATATTTGGCGAATGAAATTGGAGCAATACGTGTTGAACGAGTGAATCGAACCCGGATTTCGTAATTGGTATGCCTAAAGGCGGCGGAACCGAGTCGCTCACCGGAGCATTGCCGTTATAATGTTTGCGCCAGAACGAATAATAATATTTGAACGAGATGGCTACCGAAGTGTCCAACTTTTCATCCTTCAAGTGCTCCGAAATCGCTTTAAAAAATAAAGAAAAACTACATTCAGGCAAATAATATTTTACTCCTTTCGAATCGATAACCCCATATCCCGCGTCAAAGGCGTTTGCTCTTTTGTATTTCTCATGGGCATATTTTCCTAGCTGAACAAATGCCGCCACCGAGTCAAGCGTATTCTGGTCTGTTTGGATAGCCCATCCAAATCCTGCGTTAGCTGAAGCATTGAGCGTATCTTTCATCGTCTTGACACCTTGCTCAAATGTGAAGTCCAGGTGGTTGCCATAAGGAAATTTAGGAAAAATCGAGCTGTCGACGGCAATTATTAATGTGCCATGAGGCTTGATCTGTTCCCCATAATAAACAAATTTAATCCATTTCAATCCCTGCGCATGAGCGGTGCCCTGCGTAATTAGTGACAAGAAAAGGGCACATACAACCTTCATAAATCAGCTGGCTCTTCAATGAATAAAATTACAGCCGAATATACGCAACTAGTAGATCGAATCAAGCGCCAACTCATATTCACGTCGATTTTGCGTAAAAGTGTGTTGAAATCCGGAATGGGTGCGTAAAAGTTGCGGTTTGAGGGATGCAATGCTGCGGGAGGTCAGGGTAGCACGGGGAAGGCGACTTCGGAGCAATAACGGCGAATCTCTTGCATGAGGCCGGGTAAGTCACCGGCTACGTATTTGCCGTCGGGCCGGATGGGTTTGAAATCTTCGCTCGTAAGCGCATGTTGAGTTATGGGTTCCAGTAAGGACGGGTCGAAAAGGCGAATATTCCCTTGGTGAAGGACGAGCAGGAGGTCCTGCGGGTTGAGCGCGAAGAAGGCGTCCATGCCGGTGAGGCCCGGCTGCGGGCGGACGATCACGATGTCGGGGATCTTGCCGGGCGCGAGGGTTCCCCGGCCGTTCAGTCCCCAGGCGGCGACGGGGTTGGTCGTAAGGGTGGCGAATAAATCGTTATCGGAAACCAGGCGGAGGCTCCGGGCCATGCGGATCTGGTCCCAGGCGTTCCAGCCCGCAGTGAGGGTAGAGTCGGTGCCGAACAGAATCGGGACTTTGTCGTACAGCCCGTCGATGGCGGCTGTACGGTCGAGGAGAAAATAATTAGACGCGGGGCACCAGACGAGCGCACGAAACGAGGCGGCTTGTTGTTCGGTCATCGCGACGCCGTGGATGCCGATCAGCGGGCGGCGTAACAGATTCCACCGGATGAGTTCGTCGATCTCGCGGGTGGCATCGGGATCGGTGCCTTCACCAACGTGGATGGCGAAGGGCTGCCTTGTCTTTGCGGGGTGGTTGAGTTTCCATTTCCACCTGGGCTCAAAACCTACGGAGTGCAGGCAGTTACAATCCTGGAAAACGGTTATCAGGGGAGCATCGAGGTCAAGGTGTTCGCCGTGGTTGACAACAGTGGTGAATCCATTGAGGAGGTTTTTGTATATGCCCCATTGGGTGCGGAGGTGCCGGGGGATGGACAGAATGGGGTCGATGGAGTCGCGGTTGTTGGTTTGGATGTCGGGGCCCCACTCAGTGTAGCTGTTGTAGACTCGGTTGGCGAGGGGTGGGAATAGGTTAAAATCGAGATGGTCGTGCGAGTTGATGAGACCTGGGAAAGCGAGGGCGCCCATAAGATCGAGGGCCGGTTCGAGTGGAAGGGGAAGGCGGGTGTGCGTGTCAGTCGATTCAGACGGCCGGATGGCGGCGATCTTGCCGTCAAGGATCCAGAGGTCATGGAGACCATCCAGGAGACCATCTTCATTCAGAAAACGAAGGTTATTGAGGCGCATCCGGTTTTGTTAGGTGAAGGCCGTAAATGATGGGGACGCCGAGGAAACGTCTGAAGACGGGCAGGGCGTTCTGTTGTTCGTACCAGGGGCGCATGGTATCGTCGACCTTCCGTTCGACTAGGGAAAATTCGGTCAGGCCTAGCCGATGGGCAACGGCGAGCACCTTGGGGATCGGGTAGATCCGATTCCGGACGGCGATCAGTTGGTCTCCTTCCCGAAACGTGCGTTGTCCGCCCTTGCCAAGGGCGGCAGGATGATAGTCCGTGATAAGCAGGTGACCGCCGGGCTTCAGTACGCGGTTCCATTCTGCGAGCGCGGCGCGAAGGTCGGGGAGATGCGCGATCGTGAGGGTGGAAATCAGCAGATCGCAGGAAGCGGTACCCAGCCCGGCCAAGGTATGATCGTGTAGAAGGTGGATCTCGGCGTCGGGAAACTTTGTCCGGAGGATGGTCAGCATGCCGGTAGAAACGTCATAGCCGGCCAGGCGGGCTGGGGAATGGTCCAACAACTTCCGCCAATGCCTGCCGGTCCCGCAACCGACATCGGCGACTACCCGGCCGGTGATGGGAACAGCCGACAGCATCCCTCCAAAGAGCCGCTCGTCAAGCGCCAGCATGAGGTTGTTCGGCTGGTCATCGTAGCGGATTGACCAGCGGTCATAGGCCATGGCAGGATCGGATTCGGGATGGCGGCGCGTGCGTGCGGAAGGTCGAAGAAAGTGTTTGAGTGTATGCAGAAGGGACATAATAAAAGGCAAAACGAATTTTTGGGCCATTCAGATGCCTTGGCGGTCAGGCATCCCCTGGGGAAAAAGAATCGTTTATTTTGTCGAGAGGGGACATGAGCATACATTATCAGAATCTAATATGAATAAAATATTGTTATTTAACCCTCGGGCAGCTGTAAACAAATACAGAGTACCGAATTCGATCCTCCAGGTCGCGGCGAGTGTCGAGGGGTTATTCGAATGGTCGATCGTAGACGGCAACAGGGAGCTGGATCCTTATGAAAAGTTGGTCTCCTATCTGAAGACCGGTCAATACAAATATATCGGGTTTACGGTGATGCCGGGCCCCCAGACAAAGCAGGCGATTCCGTTCGCGAGGCGGATCAAGGAGGAATTTCCAGAAACGGTGATGATCTGGGGCGGGTATTTTCCCAACAGCCATTACAAAGTGATCCTTCAGTCGGGATATGTGGATTTTGTCATCAATGGTCCCGGTGATCAGGCTTTTCCGGAGTTGATAACAGCGCTGGAAGGTGGATCGGCGTACGATACCATCAGAAACCTCATCTACCTGTGCGACGGTAAGGTGATCAAGACCCCCAAGAACGAGTTGATCGATCAGACCAAGCTTCCTCCGCTGCCTTATGGCAAGCTGGACAGCTATTACCCCATGGAGAAATACCTGGGTAAGACTTTTCTGGGAAATAAGACCCTGGCGTATCATTCCAGTATCGGCTGTCCGTTTACCTGTTCTTTCTGTGCCGTCGTACCGATCTATGAAGCCAGGTGGAAAGCGAAGACCGCAGAGCAGACGTATAGTGATATCAAATACATAAAGGATAAATGGGGAGCGGATGCGGTGGAATTCCATGACAACAACTTCTTTGTTTCGGAAAAAAGGGTTGTGGAGTTTGCCAAGCTTATGCTGTCCGAAAAGATGAATTGGTGGGGGATGGCGCGGATCGATACGATGGACAAATGGAAGGATGAATCGCTGGCATTGATCCGGGAAGCGGGGTGCAGGATTATATTTTTTGGGGCGGAGAGCGGAAACGATGAGGTATTGCAGCAACTGGATAAGGGGGGTACGCAGTCGGGCAAGCAGATCGTTCGTTTTGCGGAGCGGCTGAAAAGATTCGACATCATTCCCGAATATTCTTTTGTGCTGGGTGTACCTGCCTCTACGCCTGAAAAGGTCATGGCGCAGATCGAATTCGATATCAATTTTATCAAGCAGGTAAAAGCCGTCAATCCGGCAACCGAGGTCATACTTTATACTTATAGTCCCGTACCTACAGAAGGGTCGGAGCTTTACAACCAGGTAAAGGCGGCGGGTTTTACCTATCCGGAAAAGCTGGAAGATTGGATCACCCCCCAATGGGAACGTTTCGATCTCCGCAAGAACCCTCTGACCCCCTGGCTGAAGCCGGAGATGATCGACAAGATCCGGGATTTCGAAACCGTGCTCAACGGCTATTACCCAACGGTATCGGATATTCGGCTGAATCCCTTGAAAAGGACGGCGATCCGAATGCTGGCCTCGCTTCGGTACCGGACGAGCGTCTATCAATACCCCTATGAGATCAAGCTCCTTCACCGGTTGTGGCGTTACCGGCAACCGGAGATCCAGGGTTTTTGAAGGGCGGGCATCCTTTGGAGAAAAAGTATCGTTTATTCTGGCAAACACCCACTGTCGCTAAATCAGTTAGAAAAAATGTATCTGCCTGATTCGTCTATATTGACCAATATTCAAGTACAGGGTCATTCCCGGCTTAGGGAGATACTTTTCGAAAAGAAATATATCGTTATCCGCAGCCTGGAGAACCGGCTCTGCACCGATGAGGAACTGATCAAACTGCCCGAGATACCGGCCGAGCATCCCCATCACCGCGAATGGGACCTCAGGAGGCGTTCGGCGCTCCGGTTGATCCGGTACCTGAGTGGGCGGAAAAAGACCCTGGAAATCCTGGAAGTGGGCTGTGGGAATGGCTGGCTAACGCATCACCTGGCGGAAGTTCCGGGAACGAAAGTGACGGGGGTGGACATCAATTTCACGGAGTTGCAGCAGGCGGCGCGGGTATTCAGCAACGATCCGAACCTGCGGTTTATCCATGGAGATATCCGTTCGGGAATTTTGGTAGAAAGGCAATTCGATTGCATCGTCTTTGCGGCGGCGATCGAATATTTCCCTTCTTTAAAGAAGATCATTCATTTTTGTTTGTCCTGTCTCAAGCCCGGGGGTGAGATCCAGATTCTCGACAGCCCCTTTTACCGGCCGGAGCAGATCGAGCGGGCCAAGCGGCAGAGCCAGGCGTATTTTGCCAGTTTTGGCTACCCGGAAATGGCGGATTATTATTATCACCATAGCATTCTCGACCTTCGGTCCTTCCATCACGATCTGCTGCACAATCCTCATTCTATTCGGAGCCGGTTCCTGCGGGTCAATAACCCCTATCCCTGGATCCGGATCAAAAACATTTAACGGTTGATGACTAGTATTTCGCTTTATCATACCTATCAGCGGTATCGCACCCTTCAAACGGACAGGATAACGGCTCTTCCGATCGTTATCCTCATGCCGCATAGCGCCTGTAATTGCCGGTGCGTCATGTGCGACATCTGGAAAGGCAACCATAACGTCCAGCAACTGTCTGTGCAGGATGTGGAAGGGCTGCTGGAGACCCTGCGCCGGCTGGGGACGCAGCAGGTGCTGATGTCAGGTGGGGAGGCGCTGTTAAACCCCAATTTCTTCCAGCTGTGTGCGATCTTGAAAAAGGAGGGGCTCCGTATCACGTTATTGTCAACGGGGCTTTTGGTTGAGCGTCATTTGGATGAACTGTTGAGGCTTGTTGATGACATCATCGTTTCGTTGGATGGGGATGAATCACTGCATGATCAGATCCGGAATATCCCCGGGGCGTTTCGAAAACTAAAGGAAGGGGTCCGGCTGCTGCATTCGAGGCGGCCGGATTACCGGATCACGGCACGGACGGTCATTCACCGGCTTAATTTCCACCGTCTCCCGGCCATTGTACATGCGGCCGTGGAAATGGGGCTCGATCAGATCAGCTTCCTGCCGGCAGATGTGACGAGTGAAGCGTTCAACCGGGCCGAGCCCTGGGATGCACCGCGGCAGCATCAGATCCTGCCTGCGGAGGAAGAGCTGCCGGAACTTCAGGCGGTGATCGAGGCTCTGATCCGGGATCAGCGAGAGCTTTTTGAAAGCGGATTTATTGCGGAATCCCCCGAAAAGCTCCGGAAGATCGGCCGGTATTATACCGCGTCCTATGGGCTGAATCCATTTCCATACAAGAAATGCAATGCGCCGTGGGTTTCCGCGGTAGTCGAGGCGGATGGAACGGTGCGGCCCTGCTTTTTCCTGCCGCCGCTGGGCAATATCCATGAGCGGACGTTGGATTCGATCCTGAATGGTCCTGAGGCCACGCGATTCCGAAAGACGCTGGATATGGATGAAAATGAGACTTGTAAACGATGTGTTTGTTATCTCCATCTTTCACCGCGCGCTAATTTGAACGAAATATGAGCCATATTCTCTTCTCTCACTCCTATTTCATGCGTTACGACCCCAAACAGTGGGCGATGGCGCAGCCCTATCCGCCGCTGGCTACGATTGGTGCGGCGGCGTTGATGCGGGAGCATGGATTCATGGTCTCACTATTCGACACGATGTTTGTTGAGCGGCCTGAAGAGGTGCTGTCACGGCTGGATTCGGAGAAGCCGGATTTTTTCGTTGTGTATGACGACGGTTTCAATTATCTGACGAAGATGTGTTTGACGAATATGCGGGACGCGGCGTTCCGGATGATCCGGCTTGCGCGGGATCGGGGTATAGTGGTAATCGTTAGCAGTTCGGATTCGACAGATCACCACCAGCAATACCTGGAGAAGGGGGCGGATTTTGTTCTGCTGGGTGAGGGGGAGCAGACGCTGCTTGAGCTGGTGACGGCAATCCGGGGCGGGCAAACGGAATTCGGGGCGATCGCGGGGTTGGCGTGGCGTAAGGATAGCATTCCGGTCCGGTCGGCCGCGCGGAATGTGATGAAGGATCTGGACCGGCTTCCGCTGCCGGCCTGGGACATGGTCGATGTGGAAAGCTACCGGAGGATCTGGATCGGGCATCATGGTTACTTCTCGCTAAATATCAGCACGACGCGCGGGTGTCCGTATAAATGCAACTGGTGCGCCAAGCCGATCTACGGGAACCGGTACCATGCGCGGTCGCCCCGACACGTTGTCGAGGAGATCAAACTGTTGAAGGAACGGTATCAGTTCGATCACATCTGGATGTGTGATGACATTTTTGGCTTGAAGCCCGGGTGGGTTCAGGAATTCGCGGAGTTGGTGGAGCGGGAGCAGCTTTCTTTCCGATTCAAGATCCAGTCTCGGGCCGACCTGCTGATGCAGGAGAACTATGTCGAGGCGCTGGCGCGGGCCGGTTGCGAGAACAGCTGGATGGGTGCGGAGAGCGGATCGCAGAAGATCCTGGATGCGATGGATAAGGGGACGACGGTGGAACAGATTGCCGGAGCGACCCGATTATTACGGGAGCATGGGATCCAGGTTTCGTTCTTTATCCAGTTCGGATATCCCGGTGAGACGAGGGAGGATATCGAGATGACGATCCGCCTGATCAAATCGCTGAAGCCGGACAATATCGGTATCTCCGTTTCTTATCCGCTGCCGGGAACGGTTTTCCACGAGCGGGTGAAGACAGAATTAAAAGAAAAGGCGAATTGGACCGATTCGGATGAGCTGAGACTGATGTTCCGAAACACGTATTCGCCGGAGTTCTATAAGCAGCTGCACCGGTATGTGCACAAGACGTTCAGACGCCAGCTG
>DATMLR010000133.1:0-2202 GCA_035570015.1 Puia sp. | reverse complement strand
GGTGCGGGTGTCGTAATCGAGCAGCTGGACGACGGGGGAGCCGTTGATGTTGGCAGGTGGATGGCTGCGATAGGCGGTCATCATCTCAGCAATCTCCTTCTGGCCGTTCATGCCCTTCTTCGTGAGCGAGATGAGGGTCTCCTTGTAGAAGCCATATTTTACATAAAGGTCGATCAGCTTTTCGAACAGCGTCCGGCCCTTGTCCTTCTCGTAGGCAGCCATTTCGCAGAGTATCGCGACGGCGCTCACGGCATCCTTATCGCGGACCTGGCTGCCGATCATGAGGCCATAACTTTCCTCGCCGCCGATGACATAGTTCTCCCGCCATTCCTTTTCTTTGATCAGCTCGGCGATATATTTGAACCCGGTGAGGGTATTGTAGCACTTAATTTCGCTGTGGCGGGCGATCTCGTCGATAAGCTCGGTGGTGACGATGGTCTTGATGACCATATCGTTCGGTTCAGCGATCCCTTTGGCCTTGCGGGCTTCGATCATGTAGTTGAAAGCGAGGGCGGCGGTTTGATTGCCGTTCATGAGAATCCACTGGCCTTTTTTATCTTTCACGCCGATGCCTACCCGATCGGCGTCGGGGTCGGTACCGAGAAGGATATCGGCATCGATCAGGTGGGCTTTGCGCAGGCCGATGCTCATGGCTTCGCTTTCTTCGGGATTCGGAAAGATCACGGTGGGAAAATTGCCGTCGGGGGTCGCTTGCTCATCGACAACATGGACATTGGTGAATCCGAAGCGCTGGAGCACTTCCGGAACCAACTTGATGCCGCTGCCGTGGATGGAGGTATAGACGATCCGCAGATTATGCTGGCGTTCAATGACTTCCGGATAAACGGACAAGCCGCGGACCATTCCGATATATGCTTCGTCGATATCTTTGCCGATCATGGTAATATTGGATTCGCCGCCGCCCCATTTAACGGCATCGATACCGGCAATCTTTTCTACTTCGGCGATTACATTCTTATCATGCGGCGGGACGAGCTGGCCGCCATCATCCCAATAGGCCTTATAGCCGTTGTACTCCTTCGGATTGTGTGAGGCGGTGCAGACGACGCCGCCCTGGCAGCGGAGGTGGCGGATAGCGAAGCTCAGCTCGGGGGTCGGGCGGAGCGACTGGAAAAGAAATACTTTTATCCCATTGGCGGCGAATACATTAGCGGTGGTTTCCGCGAAAAAGCGGCTGTTGTTGCGGCTGTCATGGGCGATGGCAACGCGAATCTCCCTGCCGGGAAAGGAATGCCTGAGGTAATTGGCGAAACCCTGGGTGGCCATCCCGACGGTGTATTTGTTTATTCGGTTGGTACCCACTCCCATGATGCCGCGAAGGCCGCCGGTACCAAATTCAAGGCTGCGGTAAAAACTCTCAATCAATTCATTGGGATTGTCCTGCTGCAGGCGGGTAATCTCATCTTTCGTAGCCTGGTCATAGTTCCCGTTCAACCATATGGTCAGTTTTTCCTGTATAGCAGCATCCATTTGCGCGAGGTATGTTTAGGGCGCCAAGTTCGGTAAGATTGTGAATATTAGCAAATCTCCTCATAAAGTTCGGGGCCCCTATTCCTTTGCTGACTAAAATGACCTATATTTGTTTCCCTGTCTCGTTTGAAAATCGGCTGAAAAATCCTGCCTTGGAAAACCGGGCTCCACCCGGTACGAAACTCTAACTTACCCTTCACAATATCCGGTGAAATTTTTGTGGGATAATTAGTTTCTGATCATGACGTATCTGCTCTTACGTGATAACAAGCAAAGCGGCCCCTACACCCTTGACGAATTGAAGGTGAAGGGTCTGAAGGCTTACGACCTGGTATGGGTCGAAGGCCGGAGCGCAGCATGGCGGTATCCTTCGGAGATCGACGAGCTCAGCGCTTTCGCTCCTGCTGTGGAAGAACAGCCATTCGACCGGTTCTTTAAGAAACCGGCCAGTGCCAGGCCGGAAGGCGCCGCGGCAATTACGGTAACGCAGCCTTCCACTTCTTCCGGTCCGGCAACCAAACGAACCATCTATGTGACGATGCCCGGCGGCATGCCCGTACGCCAGCCTGAGCCTGCGCGCGAGATCGTGCGTGAAATCCAACCGGTAAGAGAAGTGGTCCGCGAGATTGCGCCGGTGCGGGAAGTCATGCCGGTACGGGAAGTCACGCCGGTGCGTGAGGCGGCGCCGCTGCGGGAGCGAATATCATATAT
>DATMLR010000132.1:0-3885 GCA_035570015.1 Puia sp. | reverse complement strand
TTGTAGCTGGTCGTCATAGAGGACGTATTGTTGAAAATAAAGACGGCATTGTTAAGAGCGATCGGCGCATTCACCACAACCTGGGCCGTACCGTTGGCCACCAGATTGGTACCGTTGAAATTGGTCGTCGCTACGGTGGTGCCGGTATATTGAAGATTGAGGGCGTTGCTGCCGTTTATAGAGACCGTCCCGCCGGAGAACGTACAGTTCTGACAGGTTTCGGACTTATCCACTGTCAGCGTAACGCCGGCAGCGATATTAATAGTACAAGCATTACAGGTGGCGGGTAAAGCAGTCGACCAATTCGCATTGGAATTGATCGTATAGGTGGTCTGGGCGTTTGCAGCGTTGCTGAGGATCTGGATCAAGGTAAGGATCATCAGAGCGCGCTTCATGTAGGATACGTAGATGTGTTTCATGAACACAAAGTATACTAACGCCCTGCCAAAATGCAATCAGTTATCAATCAAACAGATGCAATTTAAAAAGTCCATGCCACGCTCCCCTCCTAGGAAGGAATTCCCATTTTGGGTGAAATTCCCTTTCGTAATGTCTCCTTATGATTCGATAGCTCCGAGATCAGCTCCGCCACCAGCGAAGTCCACCCGGTCTGATGACTGGCGCCCAACCCATGACTGGTATCCCCATGAAAGTATTCGTAGAATAACAGCAGATCCTGATTCCCCGGCTTTTGATAGAACCAGTTGTTCTTCCCATGCAAAGGGCGGCGGCCCGCCGCATCCCTTTTGAACATGCTCACCACCCTTTCCGTGAGATGGCCCGCCACCTGCTCCAGGGTTTGCTTTTTCCCCGATCCTGCCGGATATTCCACTAATATACTGTCGCCATAGTACTGCCCGTATTGCCTGATCGACTGGATGATCAGATAATTGATCGGTATCCATACCGGCCCCCGCCAGTTCGAATTGCCGCCGAAGAAGTCGGACGTGGAATCCCCCGGGTCATATTTGATATGGTAGTCGACCCCGCCGATATTGATGGTATACGGGTTCTTTTCGTGATACTTTGATAAAGCCCGGATGCCGCCGGGAGAAAGAAACTCGGCCTCATTGAGCAGCCGGTCCAGCAGGAAGATCAGCCGCTTCTGCGGTACCAGCGACAACAGGATCCGCTCCCCGCTGCTATGCTCTTCATTTGGCCAGTATCGATTGTTCTTCAGCCGGTAGCTCTCGAACCAAGTGATCCGCTTTTTAAAATCCGCCAGCTTATGCAGCGTGTTCTTCTCGATAATGGAAACGGCAAAAAGGGTCGTCAGGCCCACGATCGACTGGATCCGCAGCTGTACCGGGGACCCGCCGATGGATAAGGTATCATAGAAGAACTTGTCCTCCTCATTCCACATCCCCTGCTCATTCAGGGCTTCGGCGATCAGCACGAAATGTTCGAAGAACTTCGTCGCCGTATCTTCGAAAGAATCATCTTTCATCGCGATCTCGAGCGCCATGTCCATCATGTTGAGCGCGTACATCCCCATCCAGCTCGTCCCGTCGGCTTGCTCCAGCTGCATATCCCCGCCCAGCGAATGACTGCGGTTGAATACCCCGATATTGTCGAGCCCCAGGAAGCCGCCTTCGAACATATTGTTCCCATTCGCATCCTTTCGGTTGATCCACCACGTGAAGTTGATCAGCAGCTTTTGAAAGATCCGCTTCAGAAATCCAAGGTCCCCCTTTCCTGTTCTCTCCTTCTCGATCCGGTAGACCGTTAATGCCGCCCAGGCCTGTACCGGCGGATTCACGTCACTGAAATTCCATTCGTATGCCGGGATCTGGCCGTCCGGTTTCATATACCATTCCCGCATGATCAGCAGCAGCTGATGTTTCGCAAAAACCGGGTCGACCAGCGCCATCGAGATGGTTTGAAATGCCAGGTCCCACGCCGCATACCAGGGATATTCCCATTTGTCGGGCATCGCGATGATATCCTGGTTCTTGAGGTGCTTCCAGTCATGATTGCGGCCGTGCAGCCTGGCCGCACTCACCGGCGTGATCCCGTCACTCGTGTTCAGCCAGCGTTCCACGTCGAAATGATAATATTGCTTGCTCCACAACAGCCCCGCAAATGCCTGGCGCTGGATGGCCGCCATCTCCGGCGGGATCCCCGCCGGTAATACGGTCTTATAAAAAGCATCGGCTTCTTCCTTGCGGCTGGCGAACAACGCGACGGGATCTCCCGAAAAAGGGCTTTCGATGATCTTGTTGCTCAACCTCAGATAGATGGACCTGGTTTCCTTCGGTCCCAGCGTATACTGGTAAACGGGAGCGAACTTGGTGCCGCTCTTTTTCTGTTGCAGGAGGTCCAGGTTCTTCCGGCTGATGACCGCATCGTGAAATGCATCTTTTACGAACGGCGTTTTGTTCGGCTTCCCCGTTACCTTTTCCGTGTTGGTTTCGTTCTCCGTAAAAAGCCAGTACTGGGGAGGTTGAAAGTAGAAGTAATAAGACCCAAGCCGGCTATGGGTAGCTCGTACTGAGTTTCTGTCGCGCAGACTGATCGCCGGCTTCTTCTCCATCCCGTCGGATGTCCAGCGATTAGAGAACCACAAAGTGGGAAGGACGGTGATCTCCGCCCGTTTATCATAACGGTTATGGATATCGATCCGGATAAAGATATCCCGCGAATTCTGCTTTGCATACCGGATCGTCACGTCGAAATAGTCTTCGTTGTCAAATACCCCGGTGTCGAGGATTTCGTATTCCGGCTCTTCCCTGGACCGGCGGCGATTCTCCTCAATCAGTTTTTTGTAAGGGAATTCCTGCTGCGGGTATTTATACAGGTATTCCATATAATAGTGGGTCGGCAGGTTATCCAGGTAGTAATACAATTCCTTTACGTCTTCGCCGTGATTCCCCTGCGTATTGCCCAATCCGAATAACCTTTCCTTCAGGACCGGGTCCTTCCCGTTCCACAACGCCACGGCAAAGCACAGGTTCTGGAAGAAATCGGAGATCCCGCCCAGCCCGTCCTCACCCCAGAAATAGGTCCTGCAGTGCGCCTGGTCATAAGGAAAATATTGCCAGGCATTCCCGTCTTCGCTATAATCTTCGCGTACTGTTCCCCACTGTCTCTCGCTCAAATAAGGCCCCCACTGTTCTAAAGGTATTTTTTTGGTCGCATTTACTGCGAGTCGTTGATGTTCTGCGGTCATGATGATAAGTCGTTTTTCTCCCGATCCCCTCGCGTTCGGCGTCCGGTCATTTCACAATTGCGCCCGAAATTACTAAAAAGCCGCTCCACACACCAAATTCGGCCAAAAAGTCCGAACTTTGAGGCGAAAACGCAGAAATTTGACATTTAAAGAATTCGGATTAGAAGAGAGCCTTCTGGAAGGCATTGAAGCTTCGGGATATGAAAACGCCACTCCTGTTCAGGAACAGGTAATTCCCCTGATCTTAAAAGGCCAAGATATTATCGCCTCCGCCCAGACCGGGACCGGTAAAACTGCCGCATTCCTCTTGCCCATCGTCAATAAACTTATCCAATCCAGCAACCCTGATACGGTCAATGCACTTGTCATCGTACCTACGCGGGAGCTGGCAATCCAGATCGCACAAAATATGGAGGGGCTGTCCTATTTTACAAACGTCAGTTCCATCGCTGTATACGGCGGTGGTGACGGCAGCAACTTCTCCACCGAAAAACAGGCGCTTTCACGGGGCGCCGAAGTCGTTATCTGCACTCCGGGCCGGATGATCTCGCACCTCAACATGGGTTACGTCAAGCTGGCGGGCTTGCAATACCTCGTCCTCGACGAAGCCGACCGCATGCTGGATATGGGCTTTTTTGACGATATCATGAAGATCATCTCCTTTCTGCCGCCCAAGCGTCAAAACCTCCTTTTCTCCGCGACGATGCCCTCGAAGA
>DATMLR010000131.1:0-3325 GCA_035570015.1 Puia sp. | reverse complement strand
TGCCCTCGCTCGCGGCATCCTCGCCGCCCGCGACAGCAGCGTAGTCCTGCTCGACGAACCCACCAGCAGCGTAGACCCCCGAACCGAAGCCCTGATCTATGATGGGCTCTTCAACGCCTTCAGCGACAAAGCCATCATCTCCTCCATCCACCGCCTCCATCAGCTACCCCGATTTGATTATATCTATGTCTTACATCAGGGCCGGATAGCTGCCGAAGGCAGCTTTGAAGACCTCCGCACCCACAGCCCCATCTTCCGCGACCTCTGGCGCCACCAGGAAGAAGCGGATCGAACCCCGCATTAAAGCCGATTGATCCTCCCATTAAAAAATGGTTTATTTCCGAACCAATTGATCCCTTGGGCTGTTAGAATTTCGTAAATTCATGTTAAATTTTTCTTATCAAAATCGAACTTTTATGAGAAAAGTACTCCCCCTCCTGGCGCTCCTGGCGCTCCTCCAGACCGGCCATACC
Organism: Puia sp.; assembly: GCA_035570015.1. Classification (GTDB taxonomy): domain Bacteria; phylum Bacteroidota; class Bacteroidia; order Chitinophagales; family Chitinophagaceae; genus Puia. The sequence continues at coordinate 2,852 of DATMLR010000131.1, read as the reverse complement.
TCCGCTCAGACACCCTGGTTAGGTGTCCACGGCGGCCTCAGCATCCCCGACCTCAGCGGCGGCAGTGGCAACCAGCTGAGCAGCGACTATACTTCCCGCCTCGCGGCCAATTTCGGCATCCAGGCCGAATGGCCGATCTATCATCGGTTCTCCATCCAGGCGGAATTGAATTTTGCCGGACAGGGGGGTCAACGCAACGGCATGCAGCCGATCACCAACCTCCCCGCGAGCTACCAGCAACTGGTACCTCCGGGCTCCTATCTGTATGCGGATTTTGATAACAAAGCGGTGCTCAACTACCTCGAGCTGCCCATCCTGGCTAAGTTTACCTGGGGCAGGACGCTCCAGTTCTATGCAGACGCAGGTTTCTATGTGGGCTATCTCCTGCACGCCGTGGAAAAAACAAAAGGTACCAGCCCTATATATGAAGACCAGAAGGGCGACACGCTAACCGTTCAGGGCTATCCCGTCCCAGCCCAGAACTTCACCGCCAACACGGATATCACCTCCAGCATCAAACGCTTCAACGTCGGGGTTACCGGCGGGGTCGGCCTTGCCCTGCCCATGGACGCCCGCAACAAGGTATATTTTGACGCCAGGTTCGAATACGGGTTCATCAACATCCAGAAATACAGTGCGGACGGCTCCAACAACACCGGCAACCTCCTCCTTTCATTGGGCTGGTCGCACCGGTTCGGGAAGTAATCGCCCGCTCGTTATACGATACCTGCCAGCTCGAGGCTCTTCTTCTTTAGCTTCCGGATCTCCACATCCTCGATGATCGGCTCCGGCGTCAGCACCAGGGAGGTTTTATTCTCCCGCCACCAGTTCTCCTGTGCAATCTCCCGGAAATGGATCACGCCGATCAGGTACTTCCGGTCGGTTTCGGCATGCCATTCTTCTATCCACTCAAAACGGTCCCGCGGCACATATTTCCAATCGTCGAAGCTGACATACACCCGCACATAGAAGTCATCTGTCAGCTCATGCGGCTTATGATGATATAGTTTCTTGTACTCGTATTTGTATTGATACCGCAGCGCAGACAAGTCGCTCAGCACCGCCGACGCAGTAGGGAAGGAGCCCGCCCCTTTGCCATAGAAGAACTGCTTATCCGCAAAACCACTCTCGATCACGACCCCGTTATACTCATTGCGAACAAAAGCCAGATGATCGTCTTGCCGGATGAACTGCGGCAGCACGAACGCCGCTACCTTGCCATTCTCCAGCTTCTTCGCCTGCGCCACCAGCTTGATGTCATAGTGCTTCTCCCGCGCAACCGCCGCATCTCCGGCCTGAATATGCTGAATACCGCTGAAAACGAGGTCATTCGTCGGCCTGACGATCCCATAGGCATGCGTCAGCAGGAACGTCCACTTATTAGCCGCGTCATACCCCTCTACATCCAGCGAAGGATCGCTCTCCGCAAAACCCAGCTGCTGCGCCAGCAGCAACGCCTCATGGAATCCGAGCTTTTCTTCGAACATCTTCGTCAGGATAAAATTTGTACTCCCGTTCACGATCGCTTTGATGGAGTGCAGGAGGTCATTGTCGTAATACTCCTCCAGGTTTCGGATGACCGGAATGGAGGCGCAGGCCGCAGCCTCATACAAGAACGAAGCCCCCGTCTCCTGCTGCAGCTGCAGCAGCTCGGGTAAATGTTCCGCGATCATTTTCTTGCTCGCACTGACCACCGATTTGCCGTCGCGTAGCGCCCTGGACACGATCTCGAACGCAGGTCCCGACTCATTGATTACTTCTACGATCACGTTGATCTCCGGGTCATTCAACAGGATGTCGCGATCCGTGGTGAACAGTTCGGCCGGCGCCTCCCGCTTCTTGCCGGCGTTCTTGATACAAACCTTTTTGATCGTGGCCTTCAGCGATGGGGTCTGCTGCAGGACCTTGTACAACCCTTCCCCGACGACGCCAAAACCAAATAACCCAATCGTAAGCTGCTTATGTGTTTCCATTATGCTACTTGAAAATGATTTTTTGATTTAACAACCACCTTGTCCAGCGCCTGGCGTAGATCTTCGATCAGATCCTCTGCATCTTCCAGCCCCGTCGACAACCGCACGAGACTGTCCGCGACACCGGAAGAACGCCGCCGCTCGTCCGGAATACTCTTATGGGTCATCTGCGCCGGATGCGAAACCAGACTTTTGATGCCGCCGAGGCTCTCCGCCAGCTTGAACAGCTTCGTACTGGTAACGAAAGCTGTCGCCGCCTCCACCGTATCGACCTTCAATGAAAAACTCACGATCCCTCCGAACCCCTTTGACTGCGACGCCGCTACTTCATGACCCGGATGCGTGGCCAGCCCCGGATAGTAGACGCGATCCACCGCCGGATGCGAAACCAAAAACGAAGCAATCGCGGAAGCGCTCGCACAATGCTGGCGGATGCGCAAATGCAGAGTCTCGATCCCGCGGATCAACAGCCAGCTATCGAAAGGCCCGAGTATCGCTCCGCACGCATTCTGCAGGAACTTCACCCGCTGCCCGAGTTCGGGATCGGCCGTCACCACCAGTCCTGCGATCAGGTCACTGTGGCCGCCGAGATATTTCGTGCCCGAATGCACCACGATATCCGCTCCCAGGGACAGGGGTTTTTGTAAGGCGGGCGACGCGAATGTATTGTCAACACACAGCCAGCAGCCCTGGGCATGCGCCAACGCGGCGACCGCCCGGATATCCGATATCTTAAGTGTCGGGTTGGTTGGCGTCTCGATCCAGATCAACCGTGTCTTCGGTGTCAGCGCATCCAGGATCGCCGCAACATTCGATGTATCTACATAGCGCACCGTGATCCCGAATTTCTTATACACCTGTTCGAAGAGCCGGAACGCG
>DATMLR010000130.1:0-12933 GCA_035570015.1 Puia sp. | reverse complement strand
TCGAGGAGTTTGGTCAGACCTTTCTGCTGGTAGGTGAATCGGTTTTCGTGGATAATCACTCCGCAGTCGGCCTGGCCGGAGAGCACCGCGTCTTCGATGCCGGAAAAGATCATGAATCGCTTGTTGCGGGCGGCCGGGAAGGCGAGAGAGAAGAGGAGGTGGGCGGTAGTACGCTCGCCGGGGATAGCTGTCTTCGCGAAGTCGATATCGGTCAGGGATAGTTGCTGTCTGGAGATGAGCAGCGGGCCCACGCCTTTGCCCAGCGCTCCGCCGGCGTCCAGCAGCTGATATCCGTCCATAACGAGGGGGAGCACGCCATAGCTGATCTTCGAAATGTCGAGGAGCCCCTGAAGCGCCCATTGGTTGAGGGTTTCGACATCTTCGAGCCGGACATCGAAATCAAGTCCTTCGGTATCGATCTTGTGGTTGACCAGCGCATCAAAAATGAAGGTATCATTGGGGCAAGGACTAAAACCAAGAGTGAGGGTCATTTGGCATCGTTGACGGCGTTAAGAATTGTTGTGTCGTTATGGTCCAGCTCCTGTAACAACCGGATCAGCTCTTCGTTCAGTCGTTGGATGGCCAGCGGGATATTCCATTTGGATTTGTCGCGGATGCCGATTTGGTTGGATACCGATCGGAGCTGGAGGAATGCGGTCCGTTCCCTGAGGCAAACGTAGTGGAGGGCGGCGCCTTCCATGGATTCGACGGCGGCGGCGGTTCGGGTCCTGTACCAGGCGATCCGGTCGGGGTTGGTGCTGACCTCGTTGACTGTGATGGCACTGACGGTCTCGAGGCCGGTAAAGGTCAGTAGTGTCGGGTAGGGGTTGACGAGGCGGCCTGCGGTAAAGGGAGACAGGTTGGGGTCTGCGAGCTTCAGATCGAAGAGAGTCTTGAACTGGTGATCTTCCCAGACGCCGAGGTCAGCGAGGGTCTCGTCGCGGATGGCGAGGACTTCGCCGGGAGACCGGCCGATAAAGCAGCCTGCGATGCCGGCCTGGATGATCAGGTCGGGGCGTTCCCTGTCAATATGTCGCGTAAGCGACCAGGTGGTGGAGAGGCTGCCGACGCCGGTGATGAGGGTAGAGATGGGAGGGGTGTGGCGTTTCAGCAGGAAGTCAATGGTTGGCTGAATTTCAAATGTCGTGGCGGCGGCCAGTAGGATATGCATACGCAAATATCGGAATCCTTGACTTTTTTCTGCTATGCATTACCTTTGCGGTCCGGTCCAAGGCAGCGTTGCCCGGGTTGACCGGCAGAATAATTCAGTAATATGGTGTATTTGACGCGGGTGGAGCATTTCAATGCGGCTCACAAGCTCTATAATCCGGGTTGGAGCAGGGAGAAGAATGAGGAGGTGTTTGGCAAATGTGCCAATGAGAATTGGCATGGCCATAACTATGAGCTTTATGTGACGGTTAAGGGGGACCCCAACCCTGACACGGGTTTCCTGTTCGACGCGAAGCGATTGAGCGGGATCATCCGGGAGCGGATCATCGAGAAGCTGGACCACAAGAATTTGAATATTGAAGTTGACTTTTTGCAAGGTAAGATGTGTTCGACCGAGAACCTGGTGGTTGGCATCTGGCGGGAGCTTGCGCCGCACATTCCGGCGGAGGTGAGGCTGCATGCGATAAAACTGTATGAGACGCCGAGGATCTATGTGGAGTACCTTGGGGAATAATGCGCATAGTTTGGAATTATGCGTATAGTTTAGAATAAATGCGTATCGTATATGAACGAAGTGAATAAAAAGGTGGCGGTTTTTCGCCGGGAGCATTTCAACGCGGCGCATCGCATTTTCAACCCGCTATGGGATGACGAGAAGAATGCGGAGGTATTCGGGAAATGCAGCAATCCGCATTATCATGGGCACAATTATGAACTGGTTGTGAAGGTTACCGGGGTACCTGATCCGGAGACAGGTTATGTGATCGACCTGAAAGTCTTGTCGCGGATCACGAAGGAGGAAGTGCTGGAGCGTTTCGATCACCGGAACCTCAATCTGGATACCGTTTTTTTCAAGGAGCTGAATCCAACGGCTGAGCATATCGCGATGGTCATTTATGAATTGATGCGGGCGAGGATCGATCCGGCGCTGGACCTGCAGATCCGGCTATATGAGACGGACAGGAACTTCGTGGAGTATCCGGCGTGAGGGGATGGATGCAAAAAAAATAAAATAATCGGAATTATGTCGTATAGTAAAATCGAAAAGTACGATGAGCAGGTGACGGACGCGTTGATGGGAAATTACCGGCATTCACTGGATCTGCTGGGTGAGGACCCTAACCGGGAGGGGCTGCTGAAGACGCCTGAACGGGTGGCCAAGGCGATGCAGTTCCTTACGCAGGGCTATGGAATGGATGCGCGGGATATTATGAATTCGGCAAAGTTTCACGAGGAAGTGAGCGAAATGATCCTGGTGAAGGATATCGAGCTGTACAGTCTTTGTGAGCATCATATGTTGCCCTTCTTTGGCAAGGCGCATGTCGCCTATATCCCCAATGGATGGATCACGGGGTTGAGCAAGATCGCGCGGGTAGTGGATGTTTATTCCCGGCGGCTGCAAGTTCAGGAGCGGTTGACGACGGAGATCCTGCATGCGATCAAAGATACCTTGCAGCCGCTTGGTGTTGCGGTCGTCATTGAGGCATCGCATCTTTGTATGATGATGCGGGGTGTCCAGAAGCAGAATTCCGTGACAACCACTTCGGCCTTCTGGGGTGAGTTTGAGAAGAATGAGACCCGCAGCGAATTCACCAAGCTGATCTCTTCTAACCTTCATTAAAAGGGGGAAGGTGGAACTAAAAAGACCTTATATTTGCCGTTGTAGACTGAACTAAACCCTCAGCAGAATGAAGCATGCATACGTGTTCCCGGGACAGGGATCGCAGTTTCCCGGTATGGGTAAAAGTCTTTATGAGAACAGCGCTTTTGCCAAGAAGTTGTTCGAGCAGGCCAATGATATTCTCGGCTTCCGTATCTCCGACACTATGTTTACCGGTACGGAAGGAGAATTGAGGCAAACGAAGGTCACGCAGCCTGCCATTTTTCTACATTCGGTCATCGCCTTTAAGGGAGTGGAGAATAACAGGCCCGATATGGTGGCGGGTCATTCGCTGGGTGAGTTCTCGGCGCTGGCGGCCTGCGGAGTGTTGAGTTTCGAAGATGGGCTGTTGCTGGTCGCGGCACGTGCGCAGGCGATGCAAAAGGCTTGTGAGGCGGGTCCTTCAGCCATGGCGGCGATATTGGGTTTGGAAGATGAGAAGGTGGAGGCGATCTGCACAGAGGTTCAGGAGACGACGCGCGAGATCGTCGTGCCGGCCAACTATAATTGTCCGGGGCAGTTGGTGATCAGCGGTTCGGTCAAGGGGGTTGAGGTCGCCTGCGAGCGGATGAAGGCGGCGGGAGCGAAGCGGGCGTTGCTTTTGCCCGTCGGAGGTGCTTTCCACTCCCCGTTGATGGCGGCGGCACAGGATGAGCTGAAAATGGCGATTGAGAAGACGACGTTCTATATGCCAGGTTGTGCCGTCTATCAGAATGTGGTGGCCAAGGCGGTCGTGGAGAAGGACGAGATCAAGAAGAACTTGATCGATCAGTTGACGGAGCCGGTGCGGTGGACGCAATCGGTCCGGGCAATGGTGGAGGACGGGGCTTCCCACTTTACGGAGATTGGACCGGGCAAGGTGCTGCAGGGGCTAATTCAAAAAATTGATAAAACGGTACAGGTCGATGGCGTGAGCTAGTTGTTTTCGACCGAGCAGGTGATCCAGCCGCTGTCGAATTGGGCCTGATATTTCTTGTAGAAGTTGATGGCTGGCTCGTTCCAGTCCAGTACCTGCCAGACCATTCCTTTAAAATTCTTTTCTTTCATTTCTTCCAGTATGCGGTCGAAGAGGAGCTTGCCAAGGCCGCGGCCGCGCATTTTCTCGGTGACGATGAGATCTTCCAGGTATAATCGTTGTCCCTTCCAGGTACTGTAACGGATATAGTACAGCGCAAAGCCTTCGACCCGGCCGTCGACGGTGACGACAAATGCCCACCAGACGGGCTGCGGGCCAAAGCCGCTTTCGGTGAAGTGTTCCGCAGTGACGGTGACCTCGTGGGGGGCTTTCTCGTAGAGTGCCAGTTCGCGGATCAGTTCCAGGAGGCGGGGGCAGTCTTCGCGTTCGGCCCGGCGGATGGCGATATTTTCCATGGCGTGAGTCAGGTTGTGGATGGTGTTGGTCAGGTTGTAGATGGTGTTGGTCAGGTTGTGGATCGGGTGATTCAGGTTGTGGTTAGTGTCCCCATTTGACCCAGGTTGCGCCCCAGGTAAAGCCGCCGCCGAAGGCGGCGAGGACGAGGTTATCGCCTTTGTTCAGCTTCTTTTCCCAGTCCCAGAGGCATAGGGGGATAGTGCCGGCGGTGGTATTGCCATACCGTTGGATATTGATCATGACCTTTTCATCGGGGAGGCCCATGCGGTGGGCGGTCGCGTCGATAATCCGCTTGTTTGCCTGATGGGGGACGAGCCAGGCGATGTCGTCGGCGGTTAGGCGGTTGCGTTCCATGAGCTCCGCGCTAATGTCGGCCATGCCCTTGACGGCGAATTTGAATACGGCCTGTCCTTCCTGATAGATATAGTGTTCTCCCGCAGCCACCGTTTCGTAGGAGGAGGGGTGCCAGGAGCCGCCGCCTTTCATGTGGAGGTGGGAGCGGCCGCTGCCGTCGCTTCTGAGAATGCTGTCGAGAACGCCGAACCCTTCGTAATTGGGTTCCAGGAGAACGCCTCCGGCGCCGTCGCCGAAGATGATGCAGGTGGTGCGGTCGCTGTAGTCGACGATGCTGCTCATTTTGTCGCCGCCGATGACGACCACCTTCGAGTAGCGGCCGCTTTCGATATACATGGCGCCGGTAGTGAGGGCGTATACGAAGCCGGAGCAAGCGGCGGACATATCGAATCCCCAAGCGTTCTTAGCCCCGGTCTTGTCGCAGACAATATTTGCGGTAGCAGGGAAGAACATGTCGGGCGTAACGGTGGCAACGATCACGCAATCGATCTCTTCAGGGTGGATGCCTCTCTTTTTGCAGATCTCCAGCAGAACCGGAGCGCAGAGATCGGATGTGGCTTTTCCTTCGCCCCTGAGTATCCTTCTCTCCTCAATGCCCGTACGGGTGCGGATCCATTGGTCGTTGGTGTCAACTATTTTCTCGAGGTCGGCATTGGTCAGTCGGTCTTCGGGTATATATCCTCCGATCGCGGTGATAGCGGCGGTCAATTTATTCCTACTCATACTTCCTGTCAGGTTAAGAAAAGTTTTTTGCAAAGGTGGGGAAAAATATTGATTTTCGCGACCATGATCGCCTTCTTACGTGGTGAATTCGCCTTTAAAAGCCCTGCGCTGGTACATATGGACGTGGGCGGTGTGGGGTATGAGCTTCAGATAAGTCTGAATACCTATTCAAGGATCGAGAATTTGAGCAGCGGCATACTGCTGACCTTTTTGCATATCCGTGAAGATGCTCATGTCTTATATGGCTTTTTTGACCGGGTAGAGAAGGATTTATTCATCCAACTGATCAGTGTATCCGGTGTCGGCGCCAGCACGGCTCGGATGATGCTGTCTTCCATGCGCCCGGAGGAGATCACCCGGGCCATTTTGCAGGGGAATTCCCGCGCGCTGGAAAGTATCAAGGGAATAGGCAAAAAATCGGCTGAACGGATCATCCTGGAATTGCGCGACAAAGTGGGAAAAACGAAGGATGACCGGGCAAATTTTTCATCTCCGGCGAGCAATAGCCTCGAGCAGGATGCGTTAAATGCTCTGATCACGCTGGGCATCGCCAGACCCGCGGCGGAAAATGCCCTCAAGAAAGTGATCGCCGAAGTTTCGGGGACCGATAGAGTGGAGGATCTCATTAAGAAAGCACTAAAAATCTTGTAGCCTATTGTTGGATGTCTACCTAACTAATTCTTGCGGAAAGTTTGACCCGCTATTCTGTTTCTGTGATGTTGGCTACGCTCCTCCTGGGCGCTGCACTGGTGGTGTTGTATACCGCCGCTGCAGCGCGTCCGGCTTTTAAGGGAGGTGAGGTAAGGGGGGGCGGTCCGGTGGTACGGGTGGTGGATACGCTCCCCGGGCAGACAAAGGCTGACAGCGTGCGGATGGCGAAGGCGGATAGCATGTACCGGGCGAGGGATACGCTTCGCGCGCTGATTGCCGGGCTGGATTCGGTCTACAAGGACACGCTGCACTGGCCGATCCATGACCGGCGCGGTGACTTCTTCACGGATTCCGTCCACAATCCCTTCGACCTCATGGCTCCGGCCAATATTCACGATTCGATCGCCTACGATCCGGAGACTCAACAGTACTATATCTACGAAAAGGTTGGCAGCCAATATTATAGAGAGCCGACAGCTTATACCCAGGACGAGATGCTGCAGATGCAGGGCAAGATCGATGAAGATGCCTATTTCCGAAGCCGGGCCGATGCGGTGGCTGAGCTGAACCGACGAAATATGCGCCCGAATCTTACGGTGAGCGATAACCTGTTCAACCGAATTTTTGGGACAGGCAAGCCGGATATCCGACCTCAGGGGAATGTGGATATCACAGCGGGATATCAGGGGCAGAACATTGAGAATCCGACACTTCCGCAGAGCGCAAGGCGCCAGGGAGGGCTGATGTTCGACGAATCGGCCAATTTGAGCGTGGTGGGGTCGGTTGGCAGTAAACTGAAGCTGCCGATCAGCTATAACACCTTGGCTAACTTCAACTTCGAGAATCAACTAAAGCTGGATTACACGGGCGGCCCGGACGAGATCGTCAAAAAGGTTGAGGCGGGGAATGTGTCTTTCCAGACCAAGAGCACCCTGATGACGGGGGCGCAATCGCTTTTCGGGATAAAGACGCAGCTGCAGTTCGGGAAGTTGACCATCACGGGGGTGCTGGCCAATGAAACCTCTCAAAAGCAATCGATTAACTCGGCCGGCGGGGCTTCGGTCTCGACATTTTCCTTCAAGGCGGACAATTATGATGAAAACCGGCACTTTCTACTGGGCCAGTATTTCATGAACAATTATAATCATGCGATGTCGACGCTGCCGATCGTGGCTTCGAATGTGCAGATCCTGCGGATTGAAGTGTGGGTGACGAACCGGCAGGGTTATGATACCAGCTCCCGGCAGATCGTGGGCTTGATGGACCTTGGGGAACAAAGCCCCTTTAATCCGAAGATCCATTCGCAGACCAGCATTAACTACCCCTTCAATACCGCGAATACGGAATATACCAGCATCGTGAATGACCCGACCAGCCGCGACCCAACGACGGCGGTAAACAAACTCAACTCACTGGGACTGGTGCAGGTACAGGATTTTGAAACGGTATATGCCCGGAAACTGGGTCCGAGTGAATACTACTATAACCCGCAGGTCGGCTTTATTTCGTTGAATCAGGCGCTACAGCCCAACGATGTGCTGGCGGTTGCCTATCAGTACAGCTATAACGGTCAGTTCTACCAGGTTGGAGAGTTCGCTTCGGATGTTCCACCGGATACGGCGGCGACCAATCCGCTGACAGGGGTGAGCGGCGGGGCTACGAAAGTATTATACCTCAAACTGTTGAAGGCCACGGCACAACGGACTAACCTGCCGATCTGGAACCTGATGATGAAGAATATCTATTCGCTGACGGTAGCCGGTGGAAGTTCGTTGTCGAATATCACCAGGACCGGCTTCCAGCTTTCGGTCAACTATGACCAGCCAAGCAAGGGGACGAAGAATTATCTTCCAACGGGGCCCAAAACGGGTATTCCTCTGATTTCATTGTTAGGCCTGGATCGTCTCGATGCCAACAATGACCCGGGGCCGGATGGGCAGTTCGATTATATCGAAGGTGAGACGGTGATCTCCTCCCTGGGAACGATCATCTTTCCGGTGCTGCAGCCTTTCGGTCATTATATCGATTCGGTGGGATTCAACAACAGCACGGTGGATTCCATTCAGCAGAAATTTGTCTTTTCCCAATTGTACGACACCATCAAAGCGGTGGCACAGACCTATGCCAACGTAGACCGGTATGTGATCAGCGGGTCGGCGAAAGGACAAATGTCGAATTCTTTGTCGCTGGGCGCTTTCAATGTCCCGCAAGGTTCTGTCGTCGTGACGGCGGGCGGACAGACGTTGAAGGAGAATGTGGACTACACGGTGGACTATGCGTCGGGCCAGGTGACGATCATCAACCAGGCGATCACCCAGTCGGGGGTGCCGGTGAATGTGTCGTTTGAGAACAATGCTAACTTCGGATTGCAGCAAAAGAGCTTTATAGGTTTGCGGCTGGATTATCTGGCCAAGAGCACGGCGACGGAGACACTAACGCTGGGGGGGACGATCGAGCGGTTGAACGAGCGGCCATTCTTTGCCAAGACCGATTATGGCGAGGACCCGGTCCGGAATACGATGTTCGGGGTGGATGCCAATTACCGGGGCCAGCTGCCGCAACTGACGCGTGCGTTAAATCACCTCTATCCAACGAAGGAGATGAGTACGATCAATGCGTACGGGGAGGGAGCTATTCTGCGTCCGGGGCATCCCCCGCAGATCGGCAAGGGTACGTCGGGGGCGGTCTATATTGACGATTTCGAAGGTTCAACCAGCGCGATCGATCTGCGCTTCCCGCTGACCAGCTGGGCGCTGGCGTCCGCTCCGGCGGGTGTCGGGGGGCAGTATCCGCCGCTCTTTCCGGAAGCTGTGCTGAGCGACAGCCTTCCTTACGGGTATAACCGGGCGAGGCTGGCGTGGTACAATATCGACCCTTCGTTACAGAATACGGGGGGGTCTACTGATCCCGACTCGTATGAGAACACCTTGCTGGACCCGCGGATCCAGCCGCTCCTGGTGCAACAGATCTTTCCGAACCAGTCGGTGCAGACGGGGCAGGCGCAGCTGGTGACGTTCGATATGGCCTATTATCCGAAAGACCGGGGTCCGTATAACTTCGACACGCGGCCGGGCAGCATCGATCCGGCAACGGGCCAGTTGAACAACCCGACAACGCGCTGGGGTGGAATCATGCGGGCGCTGCAGCAGACCGACTTCGAAACGGCAAATATCGAGGTGCTGCAGTTCTGGATGCTGAGCCCGTTTGATACGTCGATTAATGCCACGCCCGTGATCAATAGTAATGCCGGGGGGTATATGTATATCGACCTGGGAAGCGTAAGCGAGGATATCCTGAAAGATGGAAAGAAGGAATTCGAGAACGGGTTGAATACGCCCAATATCGTTGCAGCGATCGACAGTACGTCGGTGTGGGGGCGGGTACCGGCAAACCCGATCGAAGTTACGACGGCATTCAGCAACAACCCCGCTGACCGGCCTTACCAGGACGTCGGCCTGGACGGGATGGGCGACCCTTCAGAGCAGAACCATTTTAGAAACTATCTGAATCAGCTGAGCACGATCATCACGAACCCGAATGTGTACCAGCAATTCTATAACGACCCGTCGAGTGACGACTTTGTGAACTATCTGGATCCAAGCTATAATCCGGGGGGTAGTACACCGGGTGGAGTAGGTATCCTTGGCCGTTATAAGTATGTGAACAACCCGCAGAACAACTCGCCGATCGCGGCGACGGGGGCTACGACGATCACCGCATTTACGTTGTATCCCGACCAGGAGGATATCAACAATGACAACACGATGAACACGCTGGAGCAGTATTTCGAGTATAAGGTGAATCTGACGCGCGACAGCTTCGGGTATACGGGGGGCAATTATTATATTACCGACTCCACCCGGGTCACGCCGACCACTGGTACAGGTGCTTCATCGATGTGGTACCAGTTCAGTATTCCCTTGTCCGAATACTATCAGAATGTCGGCGCCATGCCGGACATGCGGTCCATCCAGTTCATGCGCATCTACCTGAATGGCTGGCAGGATTCGGTGGTGTTACGTTTCGCGCAGATGCAGCTGGTGCGGAACACGTGGAGGAACTTCAGCTATGTCATCGATACGACGGGAAATATGACGCCGCTGCCGGTCAACAGCCTGACGAGCTTTAATGTCACGGCGGTCAATATCGAGCAGAACAGCTCGCGGTCGCCGATCGCATATGTCATCCCGCCCGGCGTGGCGCGGCAGCAGGAACTGAGCAGCAACAATGTCAACCTGCTGCTGAACGAGCAGTCGATGAGTTTGCAGATCTGCCATCTGATGCAGGGCGATGCCCGGGGGGTTTACAAGACGACGAACCTTGACCTGCGGCGCTATGGGACGATTGATATGTTCATCCATGCAGAGGCGACGGGTATTTCAACCAACTTCAGTAGCGGCGATCTGCAGGCGATCATCCGGATGGGAAGTGATTTCACCAGTAACTATTATGAGATCCGTATTCCGCTGACCAAGTCTGAATGGGGCGATAACGACCCGACAAGCGTTTGGCCGGCGGCGAACAATCTCGACATGCAGCTGGGCAGGCTGATCAAGCTGAAAGAGGACCGGAATAGTTCACAGGTTTCGAATGTCTATTACAAGGAGGTAGATCCAACTACCGGGCGAACGTATGCCATCCTGGGGAATCCTAATCTGGGGCAGGTACAGGCGTTCTTCCTTGGAGTGACCAATGCAAATAACCCTTATCCCGTCTGCACGGAGGTCTGGTTCGATGAGCTGCGGCTGACCGATATCAGCGAGAAGGGGGGCTGGGCTACGGTAGGCAAGATAGATACCAAACTGGCCGATATAGGCACCCTGTCGCTGGCGGGTAGTAATCGGTCGGCGGGCTGGGGTACGCTCGATCAGAATACGAGCCAGCGATCCTATGAGAACGATCTGGAGCTGGATGCGGCGACCAACCTGGAGCTTGGCAAGCTGCTGCCGAAGAAGGCGGCAATCTCGGTGCCGGTGTATGCGGGGGTGACGCGGATTGTCGCAACGCCGGAATATGATCCGTTCGATCTGGATATCCTGCTGAAGGACAAGATTGCCCTTGCGCCTGCCAGGGAGCGGGACTCGATCAAAAAACAGGCGGTTGATGCGGCTACTACGGAGACGTTCAATCTGACGAATCTGCATAAGAACAATCCGACCAATAAGCGGCTTCAGCTTTGGAGCATCGAGAACTTCAACTTCAGCTATTCTTATACAAACACCACTCATCACAGTCCATTGGACATAGAGGATGACCTGACGGTTAACAAGGCGATTCTCGCGTATAACTTTAGCCGGCAGCCCCGGTTCAAGGAGCCGTTCAAAAAGAAGATCAAGGCAAAGACGCCATGGCTGGGGCTGATCAGGGATTTCAACTTTAACCTGATGCCGACTGTCCTTGGAGTTCAATTCAATATCAACAAGCAGTTTGGGGCTACCAGGGCGCGAAATGTTGGCGGCCCGGAGGACGTAATACCGGAGACCTTTAACAAGGCATTCACGTTTAACCGGCTGTACACCCTCAAATGGGATTTCACGCGGTCGTTGTCGCTGAGCTTCAACGCCACGAACAATGCGTGGATCGATGATACCGCGGCGCGCGACAATGCAAAGCAAACGCGGGAGATGTGGGGTCGTTTCTTCCGGGGCGGCCGCAATGTTATGTACAATCAGAATACCAATCTGTCCTATGTACTGCCTACGAGCAAGGTCCCGGCGCTGGACTGGACGAAGGTCCAGGCGACGTATGCGGCTACTTATACCTGGACGACGGCTTCCCTGCTGGCGCCCACATTCGGGAACAGCATTCAGAATACGCAGAGCCGATTGGTAATGGCGGATCTGGATTTCACGCGGCTGTATGATAAATGGAAACTGCTGAAGAGTCTGGATGTAGGTACCGGGAAGCCGCCGGCGGGCGGGCGGCCGGACACGACACACGGCCGAAAGCCGGTGACGCCGCCGCCGGTGGCAGGCCCGAAGCTGACGGGTTTCCCGAAGGCGCTTGCGATGATATTAACCTCCCTCAAGCGGGTCACGGTGAATTATTCGGATAATTCTTCGTCGGCGATTTACGGGTTCCTGGACAGCACGCAGCTGTTGGGTAATGATCTCCGGACTTCTCAGCCGGGGTGGAGGTATACGCTGGGGATGCGGCCGGATACCAACTTTATCAATGCGCTTGGCCGAAAGGGCCTGATCTCGACGGATACGAATTTCAACCAGCAGAATATGATCTCCTATACGCAGAAGATCTCGATCACGGCGATGCTGGAGCCGGTGCGGGATTTCCATATCAATATCAATGTGGACAAGACGTTCGGGATGAACTATTCGGAGCTCTACAAGGATACGTCCGGCGGGTCGTATTATTCGCGACTGAATCCCTATGAGACGGGTACGTTTACGATCAGTTATATGTCGTATAAGACGCTGTTCGAGAAGTATCAACCGGACCAGGTGACGAAGACATTCCTGGCGTTTGAGAATAACCGCGTAGTCATTTCCCACCGGGTTGGGGCGATCAATCCTTATACGGGTGGTTTGGTCGGAACGGATGGATATATAAAAGGATATGGGTTGTATTCGCAGGACGTGCTGATCCCCGCTTTCCTGGCGGCCTATACGGGAACGAACCCGCAGAAGATCCCGCTCATGAATGAGAGCGGCGGGGGCGTTACGTCCAATCCGTTCGCGGGCTATCTGCCGAAGCCAAACTGGCATATCACGTATACTGGGTTGAGCAAGGTGCCGTTCTTCAGCAAGATCTTCACGAGCTTCAACCTGTCCAATTCCTATACAAGTTCGCTCAGCATGGGTACCTTCAACTCGAACCTGAACTATTCGGACCCGCTGGGGTACCGGATGCCGGGTTTCGTGGATACATTGACGGGAAACTTCGTACCCTATTACCAGGTGCCGAATATTACCATGCAGGAGCAGTTCGCGCCGTTGCTGGGAATAGACATGGTCTTCGTGAACCAGATGAAGGCAAAGGTCAGCTA
>DATMLR010000129.1:0-5598 GCA_035570015.1 Puia sp. | reverse complement strand
CGGTTTGTTCACCCGGCCGGCAGCCATCGCCGGCTCCCTGCTTATGATCGCACTGATCTTCGGGACGACGGCGGTCGAGAAATTTGAGAATATCCCTTCCATGCTCTTGCACGCGCTCTTCTTTATCGGAGTTTTGATCTTTGTCGACCGGTACGATAATTGGTCACTGGACCGGGCCTTCGGACTTCGGAAGAGCGGAGGTCTGCTGCAATGAGTGATGCCGGGCCTCCCACCCTACTGCTGGTCCCCACTCACGCTTGCCCGCAGGATATTACCCTGATAGGTATAGACGAGCGGTGAGGCCATCCTGATCGCGTTTTTGGTGGGGGCCATCCACAGGATGGCGCCGGTCTGAATATTCAGGGCATACAGGTTGTTATCCTCCGATCCGACATAAACAGCGTCGTTCCCGACGACAGGGCTGGAAAGAACGCGGCCGCCCGTAGCGGTGGTCCAGATGAGGGCGCCGGTGGTCGCATTGAAAGCATAGACGTGGTTGTCAAAGCTCCCCGCATAGACGACACCATTGACAACTGTAGGACTGGACTGAACCCGGCCCCCGGTGGGCGCCCGCCAGAACCGGTTACCGTTCAAAGCGTCAAAGGCGTAAACCCCGTTATCATAGCTGCCGACATAGACGACGCCGTTCACGATCGTCGGGGAAGACACGATACTGTCCCCGGTGGAATTCCTCCAGATCAGGGCGCCGGTGGCCGCATTGAAGGCATACATATGCCAATCGCTGCAGCCTACATATACGATACCATTGGCGACCGCAGGGCTGGAGTTGATGGTATCATCCGTCGGCGCGGCCCATACCCGGTTCCCGGTCTGCGGATCGAGCGCATAAAGATTATGGTCCTGACCGCCGATATACAACAGCCCGTTGACTACCGTGGGGCTGGAGAAGAGCAGCTGCTTGCTGCCGTTCAGATAAACATCCCAGTCCTCATGACCATTAGCCGTATCCGCACGGATGACATAGCCGGCATAGCTCGCAAAGAATACCGCCCCGTCGGAATACGCGGGGCTGGTCAGGATGGCGCCCTGCGCAAGGGCATTCCATTTCATGGCTCCGGTAAACGGATCAAGCGAATACAGGCGTTGGTCCGAGCTGCCTATATAGATCGAGCCGCCGACCATGGTGGGGGTGGACTCGATATCCCCCCTGGTGGCAAAAGACCAGGACTTGGTACCTGTTAGCCCCAGGAAGCAATAGAAATTCTCGTCCTCGCTGCCAATGTAGACATAGTGGTCGTCCATCGTGTCCGCCGTTGTGACGGCTATCGTGTTCGAATAGGCAGTAACAGCGCCGGCGGAATTTACCGCTTGCAGCCGGTAATAATACTGGGATTTGGTGGACAGCCCCGTAACCGACTGATCGATATCTTTCACAGAAGCGGGATTAAAGCCCGTCACCAGGTTGGTAAAACTTGTATCCGTGGCGACAAACAGGTTATAGCTCGCGGCAGGACCTATCTTCGTCCAGTCGGCAACAAAATAATTCAGTCCGATGTCAGAAGGCGGCAAGGCCGTCGGCGCGATGAAAGGACCTTCACTATGTTTCTTACAGGAAACGAGGAACAGGAGAATAACAACGATCACGGGAAACTTCATTTTCAGCAGGTGCGGGAACCTCTTCATTTTTGATAAGATTGCGTTAAAGAATACCGGAATCCAGAGGACTTGGGGGAGAGGATATTGATTGCAGGAGAAAGGAGTCAATTCCCAATTGGGCTACTCTATGAAGGATATTGCCGGAAAGCAATCGATTTAGCGACGGCCTGATGGCGAAAGATAAAGATAAAGAATACTTATTATATAGCAAAATATCTTGTATAACTACGAGACCGGCCTGTAATTTTACGATGAACTAGGGGTTTGTGCCTAATTTACACTAAGGTTACCGATCAAGTCAGCCAATTGCTGCACCGATCATTGGATGAATAGGCTTTCATGACGGATATTTACAGCTGTAACTATCGACGCCGAAATCCAAGTTCTGAAATAAATAGCCTAAGTCAATCCAATGTCCTATATGGGAAGCCGTCGATGTTCAATCCTCTGGAACTGGCCTGTGCTCTTGCCAGTGGTTTGGTAATGATCTGCAGTGAATGAATTAACCCGCCGTCGACCGGCGGGTTTTTTGTCGCATCCATTAACGTAAATTCCGACATTTGCCCAAACGAAACGAATGAAAGCAGCCATTTTGCACCAGCTGGGCCAAATCCCTCAATACGAAGACTTCCCCGATCCGGTCCCCCGGAATGCCGATGAGGTTGTACTGACCGTCAAAGCAGCCTCCGTCAAGAACATCGATAAGCTCCGCGCGGGCGGTTCTCACTATGCCAGCTACGCGAATTTACCCGTTGTCGTAGGCATCGACGGGGTCGGCGAGCTGGGGGACGGCACCCGCGTCTATTCCACAGGAGTAACCGGCATGATTGCCCAAAAGGCCTTGATCCGGAAAGACCAGTACGTGGTCCTTCCCGCCGGGCTGGACGACAGCACCGCCGCTGCCTTGCCCAATGCGGGAATGGGCGCAGCTATGGCTTTGGTCAGCCGCGCCGGACTACAGCAGGGCGAGACCGTCCTGATCAACGGCGCAACCGGTGTCACGGGTAGACTGGCCGTTCAACTTGCCCGGCACTACGGCGCTTCGACTATCCTGGCCACCGGCCGAAACCCCCGCTCCCTCGAAAAGCTGACCGCCCTCGGGGCCACCGGGGTCCTGTCCCTGCGGGAAGAAGATACCGACCTCGTGAAAAAGATCAGGGACCTCCATCAGCGGTCCCCCATCAACGTAGTCATTGATTACCTATGGGGCCATCCCACTGAGCTCATCCTCCACGCGCTCAAAGGTACCGGCGCCTTCACTCCGCGCGTCCGGATCGTTACCGTGGGAAGCATGGCCGGCGAGAACATTACTCTGCCCTCGGGTATCCTGAGAAGCTCCGCTATCGAGCTGCTGGGCTCCGGCATTGGCAGCCTGTCCAAAGCCGAGATGCAAGACTTCTATCGCCGCGTACTCCCGGAAATGTTTCAGCTCGCCGCAGCCGGCGTGTTGCAGCTGCCCACGGAGACGGTCCCGCTCCGGGAGATCGCCGACGTTTGGAATAAAGAAATCGATGCGGGCAAGCGGCTGGTTATAAATGTGTAAGCATTATGTTGCCCCGGGTATACGAAAGGCTCCCCGGCCAGCGTTCGGATGTGGATAATCCGGGAAAAATTGAAATAGCGAATCCTGGAAATTTATTCGTATATTGAAATGCATGAAGGCCCTTTATATTTGTTTGCTATCCCTGCCAACCTTTCTTCCGGCGTCCGACAGGAATGAGTGGACGCTTAAACGTGAGAAGGATGGCATCAACATCTATAGCCGGCAATCGGACTACTCCAAATTTAACGACATCCGTGTGGATATGGACCTTCCCGGAACCATTGAACAGCTCGCCGCCATCCTCCGTGATGTCAATAATTATACGAGTTGGGTATATGCAACCCGGACCTCCACAATGATCAAGCGGATAAACGAAAATGAGGTTATCTACTATGCGGAAGTCAGTACTCCCTGGCCCGCCGCCAACCGCGACTATTACGCCGACATGAAGATCACCTTCAACCCGGCCAATCATAGTATGAGCGTCGCTTCCATCGGCATCAAAGACTATCAGCCGGAGAAGAAGGACCTGGTCCGCGTCCCCATGTCCAAGGGCTTTTGGACAGTTACTGCTCAATCGGACCGGAAGATCCACTTGCAATATATCCTCCAGATAGATCCCGGCGGCTCCATCCCCGCCTGGATCCTGAACAGTTTCGTCGCCAAAGCTCCTCTCGAGACCTTCTCCAATCTCAAAAAGAAGATGGAAGACATGAACCGTTAGTTGTTATTCATTTTACTTTCAAAAGTATCCATTGTGTCATTTCATTCAATGCAAGAGGGGAAAAGGTTTGCTCAATTCCGGCATATTCGGCGGGCGAGCCCGTTTTGCACTCGTTTCATTTCAAACCGAACTACAAACAACTTATCCATTGTCTCATCTTCAGTAGTGTAAAGGAATTAACGACATGTATCAAGTCGGGAATTCTCATGACCACTTCCTGAATATCGGACGGCCTTACTTTGGCACCAAAGTAAGCAACAGACGAATCAGACCTGCCGTAGTGAAACAGGATCGGTAAGTCAGCCTTGACCGAACCTAACTCCTCCGGCTTAACATTAAATTCAGCAAGTATACGTTTCAACTCAGGGAATCGTATAACATGCCCGGTACCATTAATGTTGTACCGAACTTTCGGTGCAAGATAATTTGGCCTGCATGGTGAAATGAGCAATTCCCCATCCGGACTGGATTCAATGTAAAAATCCAATGGATTATATTGAAATACCATAGGGACTGCTCCTTTGTGATGAACCAACCTGCCAGCCAATTCTTTATTTTTTATCAAGCTTCTTCTAAAACCTATTGTAAAATCATTTTCAGATGCCACGTTTACCTCTAAATCCGATGCTCCGAAAGTTCCATATACTCTTTTTATTCCCTTGGATTATAATTTTGAGTTGGTCATTTTGGTATATAAAATATAAGTTTCCAATATCGAACCACGCGCGTCATTGCTGACGGTACCGACCATTATTTTGACTGATACCCATAACACAAAAAAACCCGCCGGTTGGCGGGCTGGATGCGTTGGCTGTCTGGGTAGAAGCGAATCTGTGGTCGCAGGGTTAGGGTAAACACGGTTCAGGACATTGGATAGTAAGCAAGGGCGGATCGCTTCGAACATCGGGTACAGGATTTCCAAGGCATCGGATAGGGTACGGGACTTTTCAGGACATTGGATTCGGGTACGGTGTTTTCAGGACGTCGGGTACGGTGTTTTGCTTTTGACAAGACAAAGATGCGGCGCGGAGGCGGGACGGGCAATTATTTGGCGGGAATTTCCCGGGGTTTTATTGATTAACTCATCGGGTATTAGGAGGGAGTACTTAGGGTTGAGGGGTTTCCGAAGGTGGGCGCGGGGTTTTACGATGGGGCCGTAATCTTCCGCCGGGCCAATTTAAATTGCATTTCAATTAAAGATTTTTTAGGGCCGCTCAAAAGCCGCCACCCGCGCCGCCACATTCTCCCGGATATTCATCCAGAAAAGATTGTAGTCGAAAATGTGCAGATTCGCCATTCTTTTAAACCGCTCCGGCACATCCCCGACATACGATACCCACAGCAACTTCGACACCGGCTCGATCCCCGCGCTCACAAGCCCGGGCCGGCTTTGATTAAATGTCAGCATCGTCCCCAGATCCTTCTCCGGCGGCGCCCAACTGGTATCCGTCGTCCAGGTCAGCGGGTTGACACAGATATACCGGCCTTTGGCTGCCCGGGCAGACGGGGGCGCCACGCCTTTCGCATAACTTCGCCAGCTGACCACACAACCAGTGGCTGCCGGACTGGTACATACCGGGATGGTCCGAAAGGCATTCGTGTCGACCTGGTACCCGATGATATATGCCGCTACCAACTGTCTCGCAAGCGGCTTTCCGTCAAAAAATTCCTGCAACAAACGGATGGCATGCAGACTTCCCTGGCTATGCCCGGC
>DATMLR010000128.1:0-3001 GCA_035570015.1 Puia sp. | reverse complement strand
TGGTCTTGGCGGAGCTAAGGTCATAGATGCCGTCGGCATAGGTGATGCCGGCCAGGATCACTTGCCGGTAAGACGTGTCGCCGGTGGCCGCACTGACAAATCCGACGTTATATCGGGCGCCGGGTTCGCTTTGCAGCACGTCAATCTCCCCGGAAACGGGGTCGATCGTGAGGCCTTTTGGCCAGGAGACGAAGGTACCGTTGAGCAGGGTATTGACGGGCCTGAACAGATAGGCTGAGCGGCCGGCTCCCTGGACATAAAGGACCGAATCACCATAGGACGGCGATAGGGACGCGTCGGTAGTAAAGATTGATGAAGGCTGAACAGAAGCGCCGGTGGAAAGGTCCGAACCCGTATGGGTGAGGGACTTGCTGCATCCAGATAATAACACGGCGGAGACGACCAATGGTCGCAAACGGGTGGTTAAGGGCATAGATAACGGGATTAACGTGTTGTTAAGAGGATATCTGGATTGAGTACAAAGTACACAATGTATCCGGAAGATAAAAGCTTTTTGGTGAATATTTCTCCAGGGGGCGAGACAGGGGGTGTCAAGGCGGAGACGGTGGGGTGTCGAGTTTGTAGGT
Organism: Puia sp.; assembly: GCA_035570015.1. GTDB lineage: Bacteria > Bacteroidota > Bacteroidia > Chitinophagales > Chitinophagaceae > Puia. The sequence continues at coordinate 2,414 of DATMLR010000128.1, read as the reverse complement.
CTTCATAAAATATGTCCCACAATCTTTTATATATTTATAAAATTCGTAATCATTTTCGCAGCTTTTGATAAAATCATAGCTAGGCCGGTACATGTGCATGAAAAGTTCGAGGGCGGGCCGGTCCAGGCCGGTGATTTGCCGGACCAGGCGCTGGTTAAACCGGTAGTCGACGTATTTCTCCTGTTCTTCTTCGATCAGCCTGGCTTTCAGGGCGAGCATCTGCCGGTTGCGGCGGGCGCCGAATATCATATCGAGATTGACGCCTGCGCCGCCCTCCCCCTGCCCGATGTAGTCGGGCTCGTAGTCGAAGATCTTTCGGTATTCCTCCCGGTTCTCCATGGAGTCGTACCGGTACGCTTTGGGGCGGACGACGACCAGCGGCAGGCTGTCAACGGCGACAGCGAGGCTGATATCCATCGGGGAATTGATGTCGATGCTCCGGATCGGGAATTTAGCGGTGGCTCTTCCGAGATAGGAGAAAGAGACGGAGTCTTTTCGCGACACGCGAAGGCGGTATTGCCCGGTGGAATCGGTCATAGTGCCAACGCCGGAGGTGGAAAAGACGCTGACTCCCGGCATGGCAAAATAGCGGGAGCGGTCGTAGACCGTACCGTGGACCTCTATTTGTCCGAAGGCGCTGTGGCGCCCAACAATAAGAATGGCTAGCAGGATCGGCAGCGCTTTATTCAGGGGCATGCGGGTCATGGTCTTGGTCTATTCGGCGCGGAGTTTAATTCAGCGAGGCGTCCATCCGGATCGTTTCCAGGTCGACGTCTTTGTAATTTCGGATCTCGTTATAGAGCGTATCTCTTTCCACGGGTTCGCGGCCAACCTGGCGGATGAGCGTCACCAGCTGGGCAGTAGACAGGCTGGGTGTCTGCTCTTCACTGCCGGCCATCGAATAGATTCGCGTCGTGTCGTCGATGGTGCCGTCAAGGTCGTTCACTCCGAAGGAGAGGGACAGTTGGGCGTTCTGGCGGCCCAGCATGGGCCAGTAGGCTTTGAGGTGCGGGAAATTGTCCATATAGAGCCTGGCCACGGCGTAGAGCTTCATGTCCTCCACGATCGAACTCTCGGGCACATGGCTCATATCGTTGTCCTTGTTGCGGAATTTCAGCGGAATGAAGGTATTGAATCCACCGGTCCGGTCCTGGAGGTCACGCAGGCGATTCATATGATCAATGCGGTGCGCAAAGGTCTCGATGTGACCGTAGAGCATGGTCGCGTTGGTATGCATGCCTTCGCGGTGCGCGGCTTCATGGATCTTCAGCCAGCCTTCGGCATCGACTTTGTCGGCACAAATGATCTTCCGTACGTCGGGGTGAAAGATCTCGGCCCCGCCGCCCGGCAGGGAGTCCAGTCCGGCAGCATGGAGCTTCCGGATCCCTTCTTCGACCGTGAGCTTAGCCTTTCGGAACATATAGTCGAGCTCTACCGCCGTAAAACCTTTGATATGAAGACCCGGACGATGGGCTTTGATCTGCTGCAGCAGTTCGATGAAGAATTCGAGGTTCATTTTTGGATGAACGCCGCCGACGATATGGACTTCAGTCACGGGCTTCCCGTCGTAACTTCTGACAATATCCAGCATTTGCTGCTGGGTGAGCTCCCAGCCTTCATCGCGATGTGCGTAGAGCCGGGAGTAGGAACAAAACTGGCAGGTGAAGACGCAAACGTTGGTGGGTTCGATGTGGAAGTTGCGGTTGAAATAGGTCACGTTGCCATGGAGGCGTTCGCGGACGTGGTTGGCGAGAGCGCCCAGGAAGGGGAGCGAACCCTGGTCGAACAGGAGGATACCTTCTTCGGGCGTGATCCGCTGTCTTTCCAGGATCTTTTCACCAATGGGCTGAAGTTGTTTGGGTGCGGAGCCCAGGAGGGTGTCCAGGCCGGTCGTCATCGTGTTCATATTCCCGATTTATCCGACAAAATTACTGATTGTAGGCGTACTGTAAATTCTTTATCTTCCCTGTTTGAACCAAAATAATACTGCGTGGGCATAAAATTCCGGCTGATCCTGATGAATTTCCTCGAATTCTTCGTTTGGGGGGCCTGGTTGATCTCGTTGGGCGATTATATGTTCAACGTGCTTCATTTCGACGGCAAGCAGGTCGGAAGCATTTACGGTACGATGGGGGTAGCATCCATCTTTACGCCTGCGTTGTTTGGGATTGTGGCGGACCGGTGGATGAATGCCGAGCGGGTGCTGGGCCTTTGCCATATTGCCGGCGCTTTTATGCTGCTGTGGGCGTCTACGTTAACGGGCTTCGGGTTATTCTATGTGGTGATGCTGCTGAATTGCTTATTCTTCATGCCGACGATCGCGCTGAACAACACGGTCTCCTATATCATTCTTGCAAAGCGAGGCTTTAATGTCGTCAGGGATTTTCCGCCGGTCCGCGTGTGGGGTACCGTCG
>DATMLR010000127.1:0-4788 GCA_035570015.1 Puia sp. | reverse complement strand
GTGACCCGATGCTGGAACGCCATCAGTGAAGACCAGGCGGCCGGAGATATTGCTGTCATCGCGCACGGCGGGGTGCTCCGTAGCATCCTCTCCCGGATCAACGACACGCCCCTGGTCGACAGCTTTTCCCTATACTCGCTGCACTACGGCTGTGTGATCCGGCTTTTCGAAGTGGAAGGCCGATGGCGGTATGAGGTTCTTTGGAATCAGGCGCCGGCAGAAAAAGAGCAACACAAGCCAAAGGCATTTTATCGATAAATTGAATTTATTTATTTACCTTTGCCGTCCCTTTTCCGGGTGCCGGGCACGGGCGTCGGGAAGGTTTTTGGTCCTGTAGTACAATGGATAGTATAAGGGTCTCCGAAGCCCTGGATCCAGGTTCGATTCCTGGCGGGACCACGTTCAATTTTAGCCTGCGGAGACCGGGATATCGACGGGCAGCGCCGCCGGCTTCGGCTTAAACAGTATCTTTTTCAGGAATGCAGAGGCTCTTTTCTCGTAGAGCCTGAAGCTTAATTCTCCGAAACCGATAGCCATGAAGATCACGATCAGGGGCATGATCGGGCTCCACTTACCGAGGTAATGCCCGAGTTTGTAGATCAGCAATACCCCGATTGGTCCATGTATCAGGTAGATGGAATAGGACAAGACCCCTACGCGGCGCAGGAAAGGCTTGTCCAGGAAGGACAAAACGCTTTCCTTGTAGACCATACAACAAAATAACAGCAGCATCACCAAATAGATCACTTTCAGCTGCCATTTATCAATGCTATAAAATTGATTGATAAAGAGAAGGGACATCCCGATCCCTTCCAGAGACAGGAGCTTGATCTTCCTTTTCATAAAAAGACGGAGAAAGAAAGCTCCGATCACAAACCAGTTAAGGTAGAACTTGAGATCGAACATTCTGGTAAAGAAGTAGATCTTGGGGAGGCTGATCTGCAGGAAGTGCGGCAGGTGATAGCCGGCCGGATCCAGCATAAAGCCGGTAGGGATCCAGTTGAGCGCATTTATAACCAAAGCCAGCATGATCAGTTTTCTAAAGAATGCGCCGGGGTTGGCGAAAAAGATTGCGGAAGCGACGATATAGAATTGTACTTCGACCCATAGTGACCAGTAGCCATAATCGATATAGCAAAAATTTACCCGTTGGCGCACCAGCATGGTCCAGATACCAGGGTGGATGAATGTCAGGCTGGGCAGAAAGTTTTTTGCTTCATGCGAATTGGGCAAAAAATTATTATTGTCAAAGGCAGTGAATACCAGGAAGGTGATCAAAGAGCACACGATCATCGGCGGCAACAGCCGGATCAACCTGTTTTTCCAGAAGGAAGCCATCCCGCTTGTATTCTCCAGGGTATAGCATATAACAAACCCGGAGATAATGAAGAAAAACTGGACCCCATAATATCCGTAGGCAAACGTGTCCCCAAAAAACCTTCCATAGGGGTATACGTTTGACCACAAATAGGCAAAATGGAAAAGCATGACCGACATGATCGCCAGGAACCGGAAACTATCAAGGATGGCTACTCTTTTAGCTGACATATCGCTCGGGGATTGAGGTGAGCTTAAAACGATATAATGCCTGAATTATTGGCTAATTATTTAAGTACATCCTTCAGTTTATTTTCCAGGTCCTCCCCGCGCAGCGCGCTCGCAATGACCTTCCCCTGCGGATCGATCAGCAGGTTGAAGGGGATCCCTTCAAACTGGAATGTAGAAACGGCTTTGCTGTTCCAGAATTTCAGGTCGCTGATCTGCTTCCAGTCGAGCCCGTCCTGCTGGATGGCCTTTTGCCATTCGTCCTTGTCCTTATCGAGCGAGACCCCGATGATCGCAAAATTCTTCTTGTCCCTGAACTCATTATGGACCTTCACGACATTGGGGTTCTCCGCCCGGCAGGGACCGCACCAGCTGGCCCAGAAATCTACCAGCAGGTATTTGCCCCGGTAGGAGGCAAGCGAGATCGGGTGGCCGTTGGCGTCAGGCAGGGAAAAGTCGGGGACCTGTTTGCCCACCCATTGGCTTTCCTGGCCTTGCTGCTGGGCGAGCTGAGCTTCTTCCTGGTCGTAGCCCTGCTTCAGTTCGCGGATGACATGGTTGTTGGGGTATTTTTTCAGGAGATCGTTCAGAGCCGTCTCGAAGTCCCCTTTTGAAAAGCTATGCGAGCCCAGGGTCAGCGCCACGGCCGAGACGGTCGGATTGGGGTTGCCGTTGATACATTGCCGGAGATACGTATCGAGATCCTGGATCGCGAGATCGCCCATCGTAGTGGCAGCTTGCAGGACGGAATCCGGAGCATTGATCCGCCGCAGACTGTCGGCAGTCATTGCCCGCATTTGCGCCTCAGCGTTCTTTTTGCCAAAGCCGGCAATCAAATCCCTCAGCTGGGTGCTGGCTTCCGAGCCTCTGACGTCATAGAAATCATCTCTCTTCCCCAGGTCGACATGGACCGTGACTTCCGGGACATCGTTGATCAGCGGGACGTCGACCAGGTTGTTGCCAAATACCACCTCGTATATGCCCTGGACCCGGGACTTGCCGGTCAACGTGAACTTCCCCTTGCCGGCGGGGATATGGGCGGAATCGAGGAGGACCGGCTGTTTGTTCGCAAACGAGATCTGGAGAAGGAACACTTTTGTGATCGGCCCTTCGATCGCAGCCAGCTTGTCCGCATTTTCAAAAGTCCCCGTGACGGTGAAGGCACCCTTCTTCCCGGACTGACAGGAGGCCATTAGCAGCATTCCGGCAAAGCCGGCAGCCAACCATAAAGATCTTTTCAACATATTAATTTTCCAGTTTTTCCATTAATAATCGGTTGGTCAGCCGCGGGTCCGCCTTGCCTTTGGAGATCTTCTTGACCTCACCGACGAACAGGCCGATCAGCCCTTTCTTTCCTTTCTTATATTCCGAGACCTTGTCGGGCATTCCCGCCAATGCCTGGTCAATCCAGGCTTCGATCTCAGCCGTATCGGATGTCTGTATCAGATTGAGCGCGGAAGCGATCTCCAGCGGATCGCGATCCGGCTGTTCCGTCACGATGGGGAAGATGCGTTCGGCCGCGATCGAGAAGCTCAGCTTGCCTTCATCCACCATCTGCATCAGCCGTGCGAGCCCGGCGGGAGCAACGGGGAAATCCTTCCAGGTCATTCCCTTCCCGTTAAGCCAGGATTTGACCGGCCCCAGCAGCCAATTGGCAGCCGCCTTATAATTAGTAGTATGACCGATCAAAGCCTTGTACCAGGTCGCCGCATCTTTATCGTCGCAGATGACCCGCGCATCGTATTCCGGCAGCTGCAGTTCCCGTTGAAACCGCGCGGCCAGTTCTTCCGGAAGCTCAGGCAGCGATGCCCTGATCCCGTCGAGGAATTCCTCCGTCACAACGAACGGCGGCAGGTCCGGGTCGGCAAAATACCGATAGTCATTGGCTTCTTCTTTTGTCCGCAGTGGAAAAGTACTTCCCGTAGCGGCGTCGAAGCTCCTGGTTTGCTGCTGCACTTTCTCGCCTCTCTCCAACAGCCCGATCAGTCGTTCCCCTTCGAATTCGATCGCCTGGCGGACATGCCGGATGGAGTTGAGGTTCTTGACTTCGACCTTTGTTCCCAAGGTCGTTGCACCCTTTGGCCGCACCGACACGTTCGCGTCGCAGCGCATGGACCCTTCTTCCATATTGCCGTCACAGATCTCCAGGTAGCGGAGCATTTTCCGCAGTTCAGTGAGATACGCATGGGCTTCTTCGGGGCTTTTGATCACCGGTTCCGTGACAATCTCGATCAGCGGCACTCCTGCCCGATTGAGATCGATCAGCGTATTTTCGGGGTCAATGTCATGAAGGCTTTTACCGGCATCTTCTTCCAGGTGAATGCGATTAAGAAGGATATCGCGCCGGCCTTCGGCGGTCCGGATGGTGACCCGGCCGCCTTTGCAGACAGGTGTCGTATGCTGAGAGATCTGGTATCCTTTCGGGAGATCGGGGTAGAAGTAATTTTTGCGGGCGAAATAGTTGGTTCGTTCAATTTCGGAATGACAGGCCAGTCCCATTCGGATCGCATACTCGACTGCCTGCCGGTTGAGCCGCGGCAGCGATCCCGGATATCCAAGAGTAACCGGGCTGATATGCGTATTGGGTTCGCCGCCAAAACTGGCGCTGTCGCCGCAGAATAGCTTCGTCCGGGTAAGCAGCTGGGCATGAACCTCCAACCCTACAACTATTTCGTATGCATCGTAGCTCTGCATCCCACAAATTTATTAATTTATGGGCCAAACGAGCATTATTTATGCAGAACCCGCAAGGGAGCCTCACTAGAGATCGGCGGTACGCAATTTCCTCGGCACCTTCACTTCGATCTCCTGCGCCTTGCCATCACGGACGACGGTAACTTTTACGCTGATCTTTTCTCTCGCCCCACGGGCTGCTTCCGTCAATGCCGTCACCGAGTTGATGTCTTTTCCGTCGAACCGGGTAATGACATCCCCTTCCTTGATGCCCGCCTTTGCCGCGGTGGATTCATCGTCGACATCCAATACTTTCACGCCTTTCCCGTCTTCCGCATCCTGGGCGCGGATACCGAATTTCAGGGAGTTGCCATAAAATTCGTGTAACTCTTTTGGCCAGGCGCCTTCCGGCATTTGCGGCATCACGCCGCGCATCTCAGGCATCGCAGGCATTTCCGGGGTTTCGAATTTATACAGATTCATGGGCTCCACCGTGACCGCCTTACCCTTACCCAATTCACCGGTCGCCTTTTGTTCTTTACCATCGCGCATAAAGGTAACCGTGACTTT
>DATMLR010000126.1:0-11379 GCA_035570015.1 Puia sp. | reverse complement strand
TATAGCATCCTGGACCAGGCCTGCGTGCCCAATTCGCCGCAATGGTTCAATACGGGGCTACATGAGAGCTATGGGATCACCGGTAAACCGCAGGGGCACTACTTCGTCGACCCGGTCGATGACCAGCTCAAACTTTCTTCTTCTGCTTACGAAAGACCGCAGCCTCATGCGTGCTTCATCCTCAGCGTGGAAGATGATCTCGTCAATGAAGGCGGTATCATGGACCTCTGGGTCCGGGAAGCGCGGATCTTCAAATATGGCTCGGGGGTGGGAACGAATTTCAGCCATATTCGGGGCGAAGGGGAGAAACTGAGCGGCGGCGGCACATCCAGCGGTTTGATGAGCTTCCTGAAGATCGGGGATCGCGCCGCAGGCGCGATCAAATCCGGCGGTACAACGCGCCGGGCTGCCAAAATGGTCTGCCTCGACCTGGACCATCCCGAAATAATGAGTTTTATCAACTGGAAAGTAGAGGAGGAGAAAAAAGTTGGCGCCCTGATCGCCGCAGGCTATGCGAGCGACTATGAAGGGGAAGCGTACAGGACCGTTTCGGGCCAGAATTCCAACAACTCCATCCGCATTCCCAACGAATTCTTCCGCCGTCTGGATGGCAACGATGACTGGGAACTGATCGCGCGCCACGACGGGCGGATCATGAAACGTATCCCATCCCGTGAAGTCTGGAACCAGATCGCTTATGCCGCCTGGCGATGCGCCGACCCCGGCACCCAGTACGATACAACCATCAACGAGTGGCATACCTGTCCTGCGGGCGGCCGAATCCGGGCATCTAATCCATGCAGTGAGTACATGTTCCTCGATAATACCGCCTGCAACCTGGCCTCCGTCAACCTCCGGCGATTCTATAATGAAGACACCAATACATTTGATGTCGAAGGTTTCGAATACTCCTGTCGGCTGTGGACCGCCGTCCTGGAAGTATCCGTGCTGATGGCCCAATTCCCCTCCAAAGAGGTGGCCCAATTGTCTTATGACTACCGGACCCTCGGACTCGGTTATGCGAATCTCGGTTCTATGCTGATGGTGATGGGGATCGCGTACGATAGTGAAGAAGCCCGCGGAATTGCCGGCGCCATCACCGCGATTATGACGGGGGTGGCCTATCGGACCTCTGCTGAAATGGCGGCAGTTCTGGGCGCCTTTCCCCGATACGAAGATAACAAGGAGAACATGCTGCGGGTAATGAGAAATCACCGGCTGGCCGCCTACGACGCCGACGAATATGAAGGATTGGAAGTCAAGCCGCAAGGCCTTAAGGCGAAATATTGCCCTGATTACCTGCTGAAAGCAGCGACCAAAGCCTGGGATGAAGCCGTACAGCTGGGTGAGAAATTTGGTTACCGCAACGCGCAGGCTACCGTGATCGCACCCACGGGAACAATTGGGCTGGTCATGGATTGCGACACCACCGGCGTCGAACCCGATTTCGCACTTGTTAAGTTCAAGAAGCTGTCGGGCGGCGGTTATTTCAAGATCATCAATCAGTCAGTACCTACCGCGCTGAAGAACCTTCGGTATACCGACAAGCAGATCGATACTATCGTCAAATATGCCGTCGGGTCCGCGACTTTTGCCGGTGCGCCATTTATCAATCACCAGACGCTGAGCGAAAAAGGTTTTATCGCCGACGAGATTAAGAAGTTGGATGCAGCCGTAGGCTCAGCCTTCGAGATCGGCTTCGTGTTCAACGTCTACGCGTTGGGAGAAGAATGTCTCCAGCGCCTTGGGTTCAAGCCCGCGCAGTATTACAATTTCGAATGGAGCCTCCTCGAAGCCCTTGGCTTTTCCGACGCGGAGATCGAAGCAGCCAACGACTACGTCTGCGGGACCATGACGATCGAAGGGGCGCCGCATCTCAAGGACGAACATCTTTCGGTCTTCGATTGCGCCAACAAGTGCGGTAGGAAAGGCCAGCGCTATATTCATGCCCATGGCCATATCCGGATGATGGCCGCTGCCCAGCCGTTTATCAGCGGCGCTATTTCAAAGACAATCAACCTCCCCAACGAAGCGACCGTGGAAGAGATCGCCGACGCCTATCTGCTCAGCTGGCAGCTCGCGTTAAAAGCCTGCGCCCTATACAGAGACGGTTCCAAACTTTCCCAGCCGCTTAGCACCAAATCGGACAAGAAGAAGAAGGACGAAGAGAAGGAAGCACCTGCTTCGGCCGGGACGACGCCGGAACCCGTGATCGAATCGAATATTGTCGACATGAGCAAACTGACGGTACAGGAGTTGCTTGAGGAGGTTCAGAAGCGGGTTCAGTCTTCCCCCGATACCAAACTAAAAAGGGCGCTAGCTACGATCGTGGAGCGCCGGACGCTGCCGGCTAAACGCCGGGGCTTTACTCAAAAGGCGAAGATCAACGGGCAGGCCATTTTCCTCCGTACGGGCGAATATGCAGATGGAACGGTTGGCGAGATCTTTATTGATATGGCCAAAGAGGGGGCTACGATGCGGAGTATGCTCAACTGTTTCGCCATCTCCATCTCCATCGGCCTCCAATATGGGGTACCGCTCGAAGAATTCGTAGAAAAATTCGTCTTCACCAGGTTTGAGCCATCCGGCATGGTCGATCACCCGAATATCAAAAGCGCGACCTCCATCGTCGACTTTATCTTCCGGTCCCTCGCCTACGAATATCTCGGAAGGACCGACCTGGTACACGTGCTCGACCGCCCTGAAGTGGCCAACACCGGTAAGGAAGCCTGGGATCTGGAGAATTCCGATGAATCAGCCCCCCGGTCCCCTGAGCTTAGCGACGTCCGCATCGTAGCAAAGGCCGCTGCCGGCGCGGCTCCTTCGGCTAGCCGGCCAGCCGCCAAGGTCGGCCAGCTGGATGCAGTCAATGCCGCCGCCCGAAGCATGCAAAGTGACGCTCCGGCGTGTAATACCTGCGGCCATATCACCATCCGGAGCGGTACCTGCTACAAATGCCTGAACTGCGGTAACAGTATGGGTTGCAGCTAGTTAAGATATTTGTCTTTACATCGGGGGTCCTTTGGGAATTGGGTTATTTTTTTGCCCGGGATCTTCGTACTTTTCCGACCGATTCGGACGTTATAAGACGTCGAAAAACGGCCAAAAGCCGTTTGAGAAGGAAATTAGATCCCATAAACCCAAACTGAAAAACATGAAACGTATCCTCGTGGCCGCAATCGTCATCATCACCAGCACCATCTTATTTTCCTGCAATCGTAGCGTAACGCCTGGACAGGCTGCAAGCTACCATTATACGCGTTGCAGGGACATGCGGTAGACCGCTGTCTTTATAATAAAAAGGTTTAGGGCAAATTCAATTTTGGATCCACTCGCTGGGCAGCGAGTGGTTTTTCGTTACTTTTACCGAAGGCTGGCTTTGGGCCGGCTCCGGGCACACAATATGACTGTACAATTCGGCTACAACAAAAAGGAAGTAATGGATGGCCTCCGGGGCCACTTTATAGGGCGCCTTGAAATCCGGATTCTGATCATCGTCATCAATGTATTTGCCCTTATTTCTTTTTTCCTGCTGGTTTTCAAGAAGATCCCATCCTTGCCCTTCCTCATCTTCGCCTTCCTGTGGTTCACGCTCTGGATCAGTATTCGCTGGCTCCTACCGCTAAGCATCTATAAGCGCTCGGCTACCTTTAAAGACAATTTTGTGCTTAGCCTTACCGATCAGGGCGTACTACTTAAAACAAAGAAAGGCAACCAGTTATGGAGATGGGAGGACTTCAGCGCGTTTAAGGAGACGATCTACTTCTTCCATGTCTATTTCAATCCCCGCTCCTTTTTCATGATCCCGAAGGATTCCTTTAAAGACATTACGGAGATTCAGGCCGCGCGCAAGCTCCTGAAAGAACGGATCAAAAAATAGGTAACTTAGGAGCAAACACCCCTTATGTTATCCGCTGCGACCCCGGACCGGCAATACCGTTCTTCCTGGTTCATGAAATTTGTCGAAAGTTTTTTCGCTGCAATTGCTATTTTGAATACTCTTGCGCTGATGCTGGAAATATTACCCCCGGAGGCACAGAGGAAACTGGGTCAGAAGTTTTTCGCTTATACACTTTTGGGGCAGGCGCTCATCAGCCTCTTATTCGCTGTTGTCTATTCTATTTACTGGCAGCGGAAGGAAATAAAAAACCGGATCAACTCTGGAAAGCTACATGCCTGGATGAGGGGAATCCTCCGTTATTGGTTGGTTTTGGTCATATGTACTTATGGATTTGCCAAGGTCCTGAAAACGCAATTCGGTACAACTTACACCGTGGACGACATGCCGGTAGGCCGGCTCAACGGATTCGAGCTCACCTGGAACTATTTTGGCCATTCCTATGCTTTCGCGTTGATCATTGCTTTTTGTCAAATAGGGGGCTCTATTTTGCTCCTGTTTCGACGGACCACCTTACTCGGTGCGGCCATTTTATTGCCGGTCATGATAAATATTGTGCTGATCAATTTCTTCTACGATATCTCACCGGGCGCTTTTATGAATTCGGTTTTGTTCTCGCTGGGCCTGTTGTTCCTGCTATTATTGAGCTGGTCGGCGCTGGTCGCAGTTTTCTTACCTACCGGATCCGAACTTCCCGAACCACGACTTGGATTCTTTAGATTCCTGTTCCGGTTTTTGGCAGTGGCCTGTGCCTTCGGGCTGATCTACTATTTCACGACGTTGAAGCCACCCACACCGTTAGCCGGCAAATGGACCGTTGATCGCCTTATCCGCAATGGTGATACCATAAAGGCAAACACGTGGTTAGCCGATAGCACGGCCTGGACGACTGTATATATCGAAGATTACGGGTATTTGGGGCTTTGCCCGAATCCATATGTATATGACGACGACAGGAGCACATGGGCTGGCTACAAATATGACAGTTCCAAACAGCAGATGCGACTCATTTTCTCCCATGAGAAGCCTGACCGGCGGGATACGGTGATCGCCAGCGTTAGCCATTTCGATGGCCGGCACATGCAGTGGAAAGGAGTAATTGGCAAAGACACGTTGTTATTCCTGCTATCCAAAGTGGAAAAGAAGAAATAGGTTTTCGGCCCTTTATCTCGGTTTATATCCGGATTGCTCGAACAGAGTCTGCGCCGGAACCCGCATCAGATCTACCGGTCGGATGTTCGGATGACCTGTTACATACTTTTTTACAATCTGGCGTCCCACCCAGGCGCCGATATTACCCGGCGAAGGTTTGGGCATCCCCAATGTATAAGGCCCTTCCCCGATATAATTTTTGAGGACGTCCGGATCGATCGTGTAGAGGACGTTCTGTTGCAAAAGATACCCCCAGATATCCCCCTCACTCGCCGCACACCAGGTCAGCTGCGCGGGCGTATAGCCGGTGATGATACTGTCGGGGGCATCCGGCATCAACTTCTCCTCCAGCCACCAATAACGACCCTTGATAACCATCTCCTCGATCAGCGGACGGCCGTCACTGCTGTCCGGGAAGATATCTTCCGCCAGGGCGCTCATACAATTGGCCTCCATATACTCCGGCTCGAAACGGCGTGAAATATAGCCTGGATACATATCCTGCCCCTTGCCGGTCAGATAAAAGTAGAAATTCTTGCCGGCATAGGCCTGCAACCCGATCGCCAGATCGTGGGTCGTAAGGGCAACCCCAGGTCCGTCCAGGGGGCCGATAAAGGTCACGACCTTTTCCGGCAGCGTATACCGGGGAAAATAGTATTTGATGTAGCGGAATCCCTGCTGGAGGTCCTTCTCCAGCCAGTCGAACCGGTTATATTTCTTCTTTAGCGAATCGCTGATCGATAAGTAGCTGACCAGGAATTCCCTCGCCGCTTCGAAGGCCAGGGTGCTCGTATCGGATAGTGGTCCGGCGCCGAGTATATTGCCAACAAAATCGCCGGTGAAATCGGGGTATGCCTGGTCCAACCGATAGAGCCCTTGCCGGATATGGTTCGAATCCAGGTTAAAAAACGCCGTGTCGAATCGCTCGATACGGATCTCGGGGACCGTGATTCCGGACAGATCGGGATTTTTGTCGTCATGACCGCAGCCGGCAAGTAAAAGGAGCATCGGGAGCAGGAGGGAAGAGGTTGTACGATACATAGTTGACAAAGATAGAAATTTCCCGGATGGATGTAACTTTGCACCATGAACATCGCCTTAGCGCAACAGAACTACCACATCGGGAATTTCGAAGCAAATACCCGGAAAATCCTTGAAGGTATCGGCAAGGCTAAAGCAGCCGGCGCTGACCTGGTGGTTTTTTCCGAACTCTCCGTCTGCGGCTATCCGCCGCGCGACTTCCTGGAGTTCGAAGACTTCATCGCCAAATGCTATGCGGCGGTAGATCGTATCCGGGAAGCCGCAGATACGATCGGGGTGATCGTCGGGAGCCCGGCCCGCAATCCCCAGAAGAAAGGCAAGGAATTATTCAATGCCGCCTGGCTGCTCTATGAGAAGGAGATCAAGGGGGTAGCTCATAAAACCTGTCTTCCCAATTATGACGTCTTTGACGAATACCGGTACTTCGAGCCGGGATTCGATTGGAAGGTGATCCCGTTCAAAGGGAAACGCATCGCGCTAACCATCTGTGAGGACATCTGGAACATGGGCGATCACCCGCAATACCGTTTCTGCCCAATGGATCACCTGATCCCACAGCACCCCGACCTGATGATCAATATCTCCGCCAGCCCTTTTGATTACGATCATGACGATGATCGTAAGGAAGTAGTACGCCAGAACGTGTTGAAGTACGGTCTCCCTATGTACTACTGCAATGCTGTGGGCTCTCAGACGGAGATCGTCTTCGACGGTGGTAGTGTGGTCTATAACGCACAAGGCGATCTGATAAAGGAACTCAACTATTTCGAAGAGGATTTTGCTATAGTAGCCCTGCCCGAGGTCGAGACGGAACCGGCGGCCGGAGGTCCAGTACCGCCGCTGTTCGAGGAGCTGTTGCCGGGACTTTCGGTGGCGATCGATACTACCTCACCCGCTACGGAACGCACCGGTTTGCATATGCAAACCCAGGAGATCTTTGACAAGGACATGCGGGTCGCCAAGCAGAACGACCCCGATCGCATCCTGCAATATCTCGTGGCAGAAAAGAATATCGGCCAGATCCACCAGGCGCTGATCCTGGGAATCCGGGATTATTTCTCCAAGATGGGTTTTAGCAAGGCTATCCTCGGGAGCAGCGGCGGGATCGACAGCGCCGTCACCCTTACGCTGGCCTGTGAAGCGCTGGGCACGGATAACGTCCGGGCAATCCTCCTGCCCTCACCCTATTCGAGCGGTCATTCGGTCAGCGATGCGGAGCAGCTCTCCCGAAACCTGGGCAATCCTTATGATATTATTCCGATCCGGGAGGTGTATGAGGCGTTGTTGAGTGTTTTGAAGCCGGTATTTGGGGATCTACCTTTCGGGCTGGCCGAAGAAAACCTGCAAAGCCGGACTCGCGGTAATATCCTGATGGGATTGGCAAATAAGTTCGGGTATATTCTCTTGAATACGTCTAACAAGAGCGAGCTTGCAACCGGCTACGGCACCCTCTACGGAGATATGGCCGGCGGACTAAGCGTACTCGGCGATGTGTACAAAGGACAGGTATACGCGCTTGCCCGTTACCTCAACCGGAATGGTGAGATCATTCCCCGGAACATCCTCGAGAAAGCGCCGTCGGCCGAGCTCCGGCCTGATCAAAAGGATAGCGATAGCCTCCCGGAATACGATATCCTCGATAAGATCCTCTATCAATATATCGAACGGCGTCAGGGGCCAAAGGAGATCACCGCCATGGGGATCGACGAAGTGTTGGTGGGAAGGGTTCTGAAGATGGTGAATAGCAATGAATACAAACGTAATCAGTTCTGCCCCATCATTCGCGTCAGCTGTAAGGCATTCGGAATAGGGCGGCGCGTTCCGATTGTTGCGAAATACCTGGGTTAACGGGTGGATGCTCCGCGGGTTAACGGGTGGATGCTCCGCGGGTTAATGTTTCAGGATGATAATGTAACGGGAATTTACACCGCCCCATTTTTCGTCCGCATAGATCTCGAGGCGGTGCCTGTTGAGAGTCCTTACCCGATAATACTGATCCTGAAAATAGATGATACTGTCGCCCTTTTGAAATGACCAGATAAAGGGAAGACTATTTTGGGTTCCTTTTTGGGTGCCGGTGCCATCCTTACAGAAGGTAATAATGTTGTCTTTCTCGCTCCCGGCGATACGGGGATCGAGCGCATCGAAGATGCCGTCATCATTGGAATCGAACCCTGCTTTCTCATATTTCCAAGGAGTATTCGTCAAAAGGTCGACATCTTTCTTATTGCCGTTCTTAATCGAACATCCGGTTAAGGAAAAACCGGTGGCGATCAATAGGGTAATTATTATGGTACACTGCGTTTGCATCCTGATCTGCTTGTCCATTAGAAGGCCCGGTGGCCTTCAAGTTTAAAACTACGGGATCAAATAATTATTTTGTGTAATTCGAATTAAAAGCAAATTAAATTGTCCCCCGTATTTTTACGGCAGGTTTAACATTGTGAATTCGTATTTTCGGGCCCTGAAATCTGCACATATTATACAACATATATGCTTTATACCGCTGAGGATATCAGACAATTGAACAATAAGATCCAGTATCAGGCAGTATTTATCGACCGACTGCGCGATGAAATCGGACGAGTGATCGTAGGCCAGCACCAAATGCTTGACCGCCTGCTGATTGGATTACTAACTAACGGCCACGTCCTGCTGGAAGGCGTTCCCGGTTTAGCTAAAACATTGACAATCAAATCACTATCTCAAGCAATCCACGGTCGCTTCAGCCGCATCCAATTCACTCCGGACTTGTTGCCGGCGGATGTTATCGGCACGATGATCTTCAACCAGCAAAAGCACGAATTCGTAGTCCGCAAAGGCCCGATCTTTGCCAACTTCGTCCTGGCCGATGAGATCAACCGCGCGCCGGCAAAGGTGCAAAGCGCCTTGCTCGAAGCCATGCAGGAACGCCAGGTCACCCTGGGGGATACCAGTCATGCGCTGGAAGACCCTTTCCTGGTGCTGGCCACCCAGAACCCCCTCGAGCAGGAAGGGACCTACCCCTTGCCTGAAGCGCAACAGGATCGCTTTATCATGAAAGTGATCGTCGACTATCCCACCAAACAGGAAGAGCAGCTTATCATCCGACAAAACGTTCAGGGGACTCAATCTCCCACCGTGAGTCAGGTCGTATCCACACAGGAAATTATCCAGGCCAGGGAATTGACCCGGCAGATCTATATGGATGAGAAGGTCGAACATTATATTCTGGACATCGTATTTGCCACCCGCACTCCGGAAAAATATAAACTCGAAAAATTGAAACCGCTCATCGCGTATGGTGGAAGTCCCAGAGCAAGCATCAACCTTGCGCTGGCGGCCAAAGCCAACGCCTTTCTCAATAAGCGGGGGTACGTCATCCCCGAAGACGTCCGTTCCATCTCAAAGGATGTCCTCAGGCACCGGATCGGGCTCACCTATGAGGCGGAAGCGGAGAACGTAAATGTTGAACAGGTGATCGACGACGTGCTAAAAGCTATTCCGATTCCTTAAAAAGTTATGCTTACAACGGCTGAAATACTGCAGAAGGTTAGGGAGCTGGACATCAAAAGCAAACGGCTCACCCGGCACCTTTTTACCGGGGAATACCACAGCGCCTTCAAAGGCCGGGGGATGAGCTTCCGGGAGGTACGGGAATATGCGCCCGGGGATGATATCCGCTTTATTGACTGGAATGTTTCGGCGCGGTTCAATCACCCATATAGCAAGCTTTTTGAGGAGGAGCGGGAATTGACCGTACTATTGCTCGTCGATGTCAGTGCCAGCTCGCTGTTCGGAACCGTTCATGCCCGTAAAAAGGACCTCATCACCGAACTATGCGCGGTACTTGCCTTCTCAGCGATCAACAACCAAGATAAAGTAGGCGTAGTGTTCTTCAGTGACCGGGTCGAAGGCTATATACCGCCAAAAAAGGGAAGGGACCACGTTCTCTTTATTGTCCGGCGGCTGCTGACGATCGAGCCGAAACGTCGCGGCACCAACCTGAGTGAAGCGATTCGATTCTTTAATCACGCGGCGCGGCAAAAGGCTATCGTCTTTTTGCTAAGTGATTTTCTGGATGCGAATTTTGACGACGCATTGAAGGTCGCCGGCAAGAAACACGATCTCATCGGCATCAAGGTATACGATCGAATGGATATGCAACTGCCCCAGATCGGAATGATTGAAGCGGAAGATTCCGAGACGGGCGGACGCTATTGGGTGGACACGGATGATTACCTCGTGCGCACCAACTATCAACAATATTTTTTTGAGCAGACAGAGCAATGTAAAAGCATTTTTCAAAAAGCCGGATGTGACCTGCTCCACCTGCGAACCGATGAGGACTACGTTAAAATACTCCAACGCTTCTTTGTTGGCCGACACCGGCCGGGGTGATGCATGAAACGATTCTTATCACATATCATATTCCTTTCCCTATCGATTTGGCCGGCCGGATCCACGTTGGCGCAGGTAAAGGCCACCGTCGATAAGGAGCACATTCTAATCGGCGAGCCCATCCACCTCATGCTTGAAGCCACGGTAAAGGGAAATATCCCCCTCACGTGGCCGCCACTCGATTCCATGTCTCATTTTGATTTTGTAGAGAAGAAGGCAGCAGACTCCACCGTTTCAACGGACCAGCGATATTACCGGCAATACCTTACTTTGACCAGCTTCGATTCAGGAACCTGGTCCATCCCGAGACTTCCTTTCAAGATAGGTAATAAGTTTTTTTTGACTGACTCAATCCCCATCCAGGTCGGGTATACCCGGATCGACCCGACAAAAGACTATCACGATATCAAGGATATTGTGGAGATACCGAACCCTTTTGCCCGCTGGTTTGGCTGGATTGTAGGCACGGTCGCCCTCGTTTCGGTTGGCCTGGTGGTCTGGATGGTACGCAGGAAGAAATTGTTGAAGGTGCTGGTACCGTGGAAGCAGGCCCCACGGCTGTCGCCCTTCGAAGAGGCAATGCGGCAATTGGATGAACTGGCGAAGGAACGTTTGATCGAAGATGGGGCATTTAAGACGTTTTACAGCCGGTTAGGGGATATTCTACGCCTATACTTGTACCGCCGGATGGGTATCGCCAGTCTCTCGGAGACCAGTGAGGAGCTGATTGCTCAGATCCGCCAGCTGTCCCCGCCCCAGCAACCCTTTATGGATCTGGCGGAGGCGCTGCGGATGGGCGATTTTGTAAAGTTTGCCAAATATCAGCCCGGATTGGCGGATAGTGAGGCCCATTACCGGATCATTCGCGGGGCCATCGAAGAGCTGGACCGGAAGATCGAAACAGATGA
>DATMLR010000125.1:0-7639 GCA_035570015.1 Puia sp. | reverse complement strand
GTGCATTTGGGTTCGGAGATCAACAAAACGGGTTGTACGGCTTGAAAGGCAGCCCCGCAGTCGCCGGCACAGCACTCGATGATGCGATCTTCGGCAAATTGCTGCTGCCAGCCCCAAATTCTCCGCGCTCGGTTGACCTTTGGCCCATCTTCAATACAGGGGTTCCCAATCTGGTCCCCTATCAGCTGGCAACCGGCAAAAATGGGAACCCATTGGCAGCGGGGAAACCTTTTATCAACAATTTCCTTCCGACCGGCGGCGATATGCTTCGCCTGAATATGGCTGTGCCCCCCACCCCGAGAAATGACCCGAATTTCAGCGCGCTTGGCCTGGTTCAGGCTTCAGTCCTTGGCCTGACTGATTCCAATTATAATTCGAACACCTCAATCCAATTCATCCCAAACATGGATGGCTTCCCGAACGGGAGAAGGCTGGAGGATGACGTCACAAGGATCGAATTACAAGCGGTAAGCGGTGTTGTACTTGCGGCCATCGGACTGTGGTATGACGATTTCAACGGCACGGGCAGCCCCGTAACCCCCGATCTGGTAAATGTGCTCACCTACAGCACCGGGGTAAATCACAACGACACCACCTTCAAAACTTCCTTCCCCTACGTTCAGACACCCTGGTCCGGGTTGAGCGCCTGCTGCGGTTTGGCCGTAAACAGTACCCCCGCCCCAACCACCAATACAAGTACTACGCCGACTGACGTAACGAAATCAACCGAACTGGGTCTGTCTTCTCCCGCCATTTTCTTAACTGCATACCCTAACCCCTTTGTCGATAACAACACGATCAGGTACCGGGTCGAATCGACATCAGCGGTCACCATTGCCGTGTATGATCTAAAAGGCGACCTGATCACCGTTCTCGTGAATCAAACACAGGAAGCCGGCGTTTACTCCGTGCAATGGATCCCGGGGAAAATTGCAAAAGGCACCTATTTTGTCCGGGCGATAACAAACGGTGTAGCCAGACAATCCATAAGCCTCATCAAGAACTAAATCAAATAGGTCCCGCACATTATATTCGTGTGCGGGGCCTTTCAACCAAAGATTATGAAAAAGAAATACATCTACACAACCCTTCTTGTCTTTGTCGGTCTCTGTCTTTTCACCATCTTCTTAAAGTACAAGAACAACCAATCTGCATCTTACGATCTGCTGGAAAGGAAAGGCGCCATTGGAGACAGCAGGGAATGGCAGCTGACGCGTACCTATGCCTCATCCCTTCAGCAATCGCTGAAAAAGAACCCCTCTGACGTTAAGTCATCACTGGCCCTTGTCGCTATTTTCATCCAGGAAGCACGAGTGACGGGGAACTATGTTTATTATGACAAGGCAGCCATGAAATATGTGAACAATGTGCTGAGAACGGATTCGGCAAATTTCGATGCGCTCACCTTCAAAGCGCTTATCTATCTTTCGCAACATCATTTTGCCGATGGTCTGGCGATCGCCGAAAAAGCAAGGGAGCTCAATCCTTATAACGCATTTATCTATGGCATGGTCGTGGATGGTAACGTGGAAATGGGAAATTATGATTCAGCCGTTGCAAATTCGGACCGAATGATCTCCATCCGCCCCGATCTCAGATCCTATTCACGTATTTCCTATCTCCGGGAGATCTACGGTGATTACCCGGGGGCTATCGAAGCGATGAAAATGGCGCTGGCTGCCGGCGCGCCGGGGGATGAAGGGACCGAGTGGACAAGGATCCAACTGGGACACTTATATGAAAACACAGGTGACCTGATCAGCGCCAAAATGCATTATACAATCGCACTGAATGAAAGGCCAGGTTATGCTTATGCATTAGCGGGGCTTGCGCGGATTGCGCTTTCAGCCAAAGATTACGCAGCGGCAATTTCCTATTACGAAAAGGCGGATTCGGGGGTAACGGATTATTCGGTCAAAGAAGAACTGGTGGAGGCCTACAAACTATCCGGACAAAAGGAAAAAGCGGACGCCATTTCGAAGGCCGTGATCGAAAGTATGAGTAAAGATGCGCAGAGCGGCCGGAATGATGAGAATATCGGTCACTATGCGGACCGCGAACTGGCTTATGCGTATCTGAAGATGAATGACTATGACAAGGCGCTCGAGCATGCGTTACTGGAATACAATCGCCGGCCGGACAACATCGATGTCAACGAAACCGTTGCATGGGTCTATTATTGTAAGGGTCAGTATGCAAAGGCGCTCCCCTACCTGAAAGTAGCCTTGAAAACAAACAGCAGGAACCCAACGCTGCTCTGTCATGCCGGGCTGATCTACGAAAAAGTAGGAGAAAAATCCCTCGCAAAAGATCACCTCCAGGCGGCGCTTCAGGGCAACCCGAATATTCCGGAGGAACTCAAAAAGGAAAGCGCCAATGTACTCCAAACACTTTAAGACCCTTCTGCTTTTGGGCGCCGTTTTATGCGCGGCAACCCCGGTTTCTGCCCACACCATCAACTATGCACTGGAAAACGCGCCTACAGATCACGTAGTATGGTATTACCTACAGCTGGGCGTCCGTCATATCATCCCGGATGGCTTCGACCATATCCTTTTTGTAATGAGCCTTTGCCTCCTGAGCACGAGAATTAAGACTATCCTCTGGCAGGCGACCGCCTTCACCGTGGCGCATTCCATTACCCTTGCGCTAAGTATGAAAAGCATTATCATCGCGCCCAGCGCCGTGGTCGAGCCGATCATTTCCTTATCCATCCTTTTCGTGGCAGTCGAAAATATTTTGCTTTCCAAACTCAAACCATGGCGCGTCGGGATCGTTTTTATGTTTGGCTTGATACACGGTATGGGTTTCGCCAGTTCGCTCAATGAGATCGGCTTGCCCAGGAATCAATTCTATACGTCCATCCTTTCATTTAATGCCGGTGTGGAGATCGGACAGATAGCCATAATCACCGGCACATTTCTTTTGTTGGTCATTCCGATGGGCCGGAAACCCTGGTACAAAGGGAGGGCGGTCTACCCCTTATCCGCGCTGATCGGCTGCATAGCGGCGTTTTGGACAATTCAACGAGTATTCTTTACCTAGCGTCCTGCCTGACGCCCGGACCCGGTCTATTCCGATATCCTTCAAACAGTCTCCGTTCTTACTGCGCCCCCGTCCGGAACCTAAATTCGAATCGTTTTGCCGGATAGCCGTCCATTGAAATAAAAAAGGAGCCCCCGGTATACATCTCGTAAAAGGTGTTGGGCTTCAGGTTAAGCTTCAGCAAGATCGTTTTATGGTCGGGGCTGTAGGATGCCCCAACGAATTCGTACCCCGGCGCGCCTTTACGGGATGGGCCAAGCTGGAAATGCCCCTCGAAGAAGGGTCGGTCGAAGGTGAAAGAAATCTCCCGTATCCCCGGGACCACATCGGTATCCCCCGGCTGGAAGGGCCCCATGCGCACTACCCGGATGCTGCTGTCGGACAGCCGGCGCTGGTAAGCCGCAATATCCGGTGCCAGCGTATCGTAAAAATGCACGATCTCCGGCATAAACGACTCCAGCGTCGGGAAAGTGGTCCGTTCGGACTCATACCGGCCGAGCAGTGTAACGAGGCTCCTCAGCCAAAAGAATCCCCTCCGGTTCACCTGCACCCCCAACTCCTCCATCGGCGGTTGTCCGCCATCGGGATGTTCCATCAGGTAACGCACAACGGCCGCCCGGACCAGGGCTTCATTTTCCACGGTTTGCCAAGAGGCATACGCCTGTCGCGCCATGACGGTCTTCACACTATCGAACAAAACCCGCCCCGCCCCTTCCAGCGCCCGCAGGTTCAGATCCGATAGGTAGTTGACAAAAGAATGATTGAACTCATGCACGAGGGTGGGCAGGTACCAATCTTCCGGAAATACCGGAATACCCGAAGCATCGACGCTATCGACCCCCTCGATGGCGTAGACATCCTCCCTTCCGCCGGGATACACTACCCGCGGTCCGAAGTTACCTCCTCCATCGCCCATACCCAGTACCACATGGAAAGTGGTTGTCGGCGTCCGCCCGTAAAACCGCTTGTACCAATTCAAATCGAGCTTGTCGAAAATGGTCCGGTACCGGCCAAGGGCTGCATCGTATAAAGGCTGCACCTGCCCGAAGAACTCAGCGCAGTTCGCGTCGGCAAAAAAGGCCCTGAGCAGATCCGCAAATGGCGCGGCCATCGATCCCCATCGGCGGTCGGGGATCGAATCGGTGAAGGGAAGAAGGGGCTGAAGGGCGGGAGGCTGACTCAGGTGCACCGCCATGGCCATGACGGCATCATAGCCCAGCCCCAGACTGTCCCGGACAACCTTTGCCAGCCGGATCACGGGGTGATTCAGATAGGGATCGAAATGCCTATGGATAGCCTTAATATATACGCGGTTGGAAGTATCACTGTACTCCTTAAAACCGGCTAAGCGCGCGACAATGGCGAGCAATTCCACCCGCTGGTCTACTATTGGCGGGCCAAGCAGGGGCGTAGGTGTGCGCTGGGCCGGGGCGGAATAAGTTGAAACGAGGCAACCGAAAACTGCCAGGAAAAAGAGGGCTTGTTTCATATTTGGACAATAATTCTATCGCGGTTTGCCGGCCCAGTTCAGGTCCCTCAGTTTCCATTTTGTGCCATCATAATGCGCAACAGCGGTGAAGAAGCCCGTGTAGGACATCGTCTGACCGTTTGTCAGCGTGACACCCTCGCTAAAATCCGCGCCGATGGAAGCAAACTCCGGAGTCAGCGAATCGATTCGCAGATGATCCCAGGTAAGCGATATCCGCGACATGAACTGAGGAACCGTATCCCGCGTATATGTCGTGGCCGATTGAAAGTCGCCAAATTTCACCGCTCCGTCTGTGGCCATGAAGAATCCGGGGTTGTCGTCGAAATAGTTCAGCCATTGGGTCGGCCCGCCCTTCGAAATATCCGCACTGATCCGCATCATCAGCCCGGTGACACTGTCTTTTACCGCGGCACGCTGTGCTCCAGGTATTTCACGCTGGTCATGACAGGAGCATAGCATCACCACTATGCAGCAGCCACAGAGAAAATGATTCATGGTTTGAAAACCTCCCGCTACAATATAAGCCTTTTAATTAATCTCCCCCCTCAATCCCTCCACGACTTCACCCACCACTTCTCCTACCCGCTGCGCAAGTTCGTTTATCCGCTCCGCCGGACCCTTCGACATCGCAAGCCGCTCCAGTTCCAACACTTCCGCGGCCAAACAGTCAATCGCGAAATTATGCAGCGAAGGCTTCAGCGAGTGCGCCTTCGCATATACCGCCTTGAAATCCCCCTCCACCGCCGCCGCCTGCAGTTCCCCCACGACCTTCGGAACCGTATCCACGAAAAGCTGCACCATTTTCTTCAGGAATACCGTATCACCCTGACCGATCTCCTCCAGCCGCTGAAAACCGTATAGCGCCGGCCGGCTCCGCGCCATCGCGCTCGCACCAACCGACTCGCGCACCGTGCCATCCGCTGCAACCTCGCCCTTGGCGCCTACCGCCACCTCCTCCGCCCGCGCGCCGGAGGCCCCTACCCACTCGCAGATCATTTTTATGAGCGCACCCTCTTGAAAAGGCTTCGCCAAATAATCATTCATCCCCGCCGCGAGACATTTTTCACTCTCACCCCGAATCGCATTCGCCGTAAGCGCAATGATCGGCACATTCACGCTTATCTCCCGCCGGATCACCTCCGCTGCTTCCAGTCCGCTCATCACCGGCATCTGGATATCCAACAAAACGATATCGACCGACTCACCCCGCAGGAAGTCTACCGCCTCCTGCCCATCTGCCGCCTCAAAGATAACGGTACTATAGTTATCAAGGATCGTGGTGGCCACCAGCCGGTTCATATCATTGTCATCAACCACCAGCACCCGTTTATTTCTCAGGATTTCCGTATCGACCGGTCTGTCGTCTCCCTTCCTAAGATCGCTTTCAGACCCTTTCTCCAGCTGCAACTCAAGTAAGATCGTTGTTCCTATCCCTTTTTTGCTCGCGACGCATATTTCGCCGCCCATCAGTTCGATCAGTTCTTTGCAAATGCTCATCCCCAGTCCAGTCCCGCCGTACCTGCGGGTCACCGAATCATATTCCTGCGTAAATTTATCGAATAAGTGATGCACGAAACTTTCATCCATACCCATGCCCGTATCCGTTACTTCGATGGCGAGTTTTTGGGAGAGATTGTCATCGGCTGCGACCCGGCAGGAAAGCTGCACGGTGCCTTTGGAGGTGAACTTGATCCCGTTGCTTAGCAAATTAAGGAGTACCTGGTTGAGCCGGTACGGATCACCGATCAGCACGCCGGACAAACCGGGATCACAAAAACCGATCCGCAAGATCAATCCCTTCTCTTCCGCCTTATGCATCATAACCTGTAACGCCCTGCTCAGGACCGCTACAGGCTGGAATCCTATCCGCTCAAGCGCCAGCTTCCCTGCGCGGATCTTGGTCAGGTCCAGGATGTCGTTGAGTATGACCAATAGACTCTCGGAGGCGGAGTGGATCGTATCGAGGTAAAAGCGCTGCCGGTCGTCGAGCTTCGTCTTGGCCAGCTGACCCGCCATACCCAGTACTGCATTCATCGGAGTGCGGATCTCATGGCTCATGTTAGCCAGAAAATTATCCTTGGAGCGCGCAAACTGTTCGGCCTGCTCACGCGCTTCAATCAGCTCTTGTTCCATTTTCTGCTTCCGGGCCAACTGATCTTCGAGATGAGCCAACGTATCGTTGAGCGTCTCTTCCTCCGCACTGGCTGCCGAACCCTGACTATCCAACCGCGAAATGGCTTCCTTCAGCACCTTTATCGCCTGTCGCCGGCCTACGACCTCCGCTTCTAATTTTTTATTGATCCGGATATATTCTTCTTCGTTGAGGTGGAAGGCATGGTCCGCCAACGCCTTGTCTTTTTCAAAAGCTTTGTAGGAATCTCTCACAGCCTCCAGAAAGCGCATCAGCCGCTCGTCCGATGCCAACTCAGGAGGCAGGTGTTTCTTGATCTGCCGGTCGAGTAGCTTATTAAAGGGCATCTACGTAGTTATCGTTCGGAAAAATTTGTGATAGTCATGGTCTGGTTATGCAGCTGGCATTGGACCCGTGAAGAATGCGGCGCGATCTCTCCATAGGAATAGAAACCCGTCACCAGGGTCTTTGCGCCAAAGACCTCCTTTACCGCCTCCACTTCTTCTGAAACCCGGCTCCCCAGGATGATCTTTCTGCCGACACAACTGATCAGTACCGACAAGGAAGGTTCCCCGCCAAAAGCCACGCCGTCCGGGACCCCGCCACCACTGACCCCGCCACCACCGACCCCGCCGCCGGTGATCGCCTGATGCGCTGCTGCACTGGCAGCATCCACCAGCCGGTCGAAATTCGCTTTCATAAACCGAACACTCGCGCCTTCCGGCACGTCGCCGGCAAAACGCATGCTCTTCGACTCTTCATCTATCGACAGAATCGTCCGGACTACCGGCTCCTCCTCATTCGACACCCGAACGAGAAGCGGAAAGAGCAACGCCGATCCGGGCAGCTCATCCGCATAGGGGCCCAGATATTTTTTGTAGAGGTCAAGCGCATATTCATCGTCGATCATAAAAAGCTGGTTACCGGTACTGCGGGTGATCGTCCTTTCGGGCCCAAAAGATTCCCACCCCCCC
>DATMLR010000124.1:0-2762 GCA_035570015.1 Puia sp. | reverse complement strand
AAAATTGAAGATGGCTGCCCACAACACAGCCTGGAAGGGGGTGAGCACCTTGGTAGAGACGATCGTAGCGATCGAGATGGCTGCATCATGGAACCCGTTGATGTAGTCAAATACCAATGCCAATATTATAATGGTAAAAAGGAAGATCATGGAGGGACCGCCTTCCGGGGCGTTTAAGCGTACTTGATGATTATCGACTCGATGACGTTGGTGGCGTCCTCGCATTTATCCGTCACGATCTCCATTACCTGGTAGATATCCCGCTTTTTGATCACTTCTTTCGCATCCGGTTCCGTCTCGAACAACCGTTCGATACTCATATCGAAGACGTCGTCAGCCTGGTTTTCCAGACTGTTCACCCGGACCAGCGCGTCGGTAATGGTCCGCATATTCCGCATATTCCGCAGCTCCCTGACCGCTCCCCGGATCTGTTGCGCCCCCTGCTCGATCAGATCTGCCATCTTCTGGATACCCGCATCATTGGGGTTTACCTTATAAAAATTGATCTTTTTGGCGGCATTATAAATATAGTCACAAATATCGTCCAGTGCGCTGGCGAGGTAATGGATATCCTCCCGGTCGAAGGGTGTGATGAAATTCCGGCCCAGCTCGGTAAAAATACGATGGGTGAACTCATCATTGACATGCTCCTGGGCCTCGAGCTGGAGGATCAACGCGGCCCGTTTATCAAAATCCGGCTCGCTGACGACTGCCTTTA
Source organism: Puia sp. (assembly GCA_035570015.1). Lineage (GTDB taxonomy): Bacteria > Bacteroidota > Bacteroidia > Chitinophagales > Chitinophagaceae > Puia. The sequence continues at coordinate 2,044 of DATMLR010000124.1, read as the reverse complement.
ATAAGGAGCCCATTTTCGCCACATTGTCCGCCACCTCCTCGAAAAGGGAGTAAAAGACCTTGTCTTTTGGCATGAACAGTTGAACAAAAGCATTAAATCCCTTCATTCCGGCAAAATAAACGGAATGTCGGCTGGCAAGTGGTTAAAGCGAAGTTTGATAATGATTTATTAACACAATATCGTTCCCGAACGGCAAGCAATGCCCGAAACTGAAGTTGATCTTTAAAATTATAAATAATCGCTTTTTATAATTCGCTCGATAACAGGCAAAAAAAATACCCGACTTTGAGAAATACCTCCGTTTTTGGAAACGGTTAACATTATGGTAATATTCCCTTAACATTTGGGTCATTGTTTAAGAATTCCTTTGCAACACATTTAACCTCGATTTCAGGACTCTGCAAACAATTACTAACGAACCAAAACATTTATGAAACGCAGCTACACGAGACTTCTTTTTTTAGCAGTCATCTTTTCTATCGCAGCCACCGCCGCCCAGGCTCAAGGCCAATCTGCCTTCTTAAGCGATTCCGCTTACCGGACAGGGGCCGCCAATACGGGCCGGCTTTGGGGGTATGTATTTGGTGATTATTACTATAAGTCGCACGCCGATTCCCTGAACAGGGGCGGCAGTAACCAGTACAGTGGTATCCCACAGAGCAGGAATGCTTTCCAGTTCCGGCGTCTTTACCTGGGATACGACTATAATATCAGTAAAAAAGTCTCCAGTGAATTGCTCCTCGCGGCAGAAGACAATTTCCCCGCCTACAATGCGCCCGGTCAAACCGCTGCCAACGGCGACGAGCTTTCCAACAGCAAAGAAACCTTCTTTATCAAACTGGCCAACGTCCGGGTGAAAGACATCTGGAAAGGGACCGACCTCATCATGGGTGAGCAGGTTGTGCCTTCGTTTGCCAACTTAACAGAAAAAGTTTGGAACTACCGTTCCATCGAAAGGACAATCATCGATATCCGCAGAACTCCCTCCTATGACCTTGGAGTAGGGTTGAACGGTTATATCGATCCGGCAACCAAGAACTTTGGTTATGACCTGTTGATGGCAACCGGCAACAGCGACAAGCCGGCCGCCAGCAGCTTCAAGTGGTTCTATGGGGATGTTTATTACTGGTTCGCCGATAAGCGCCTCGTGGTCGACGTCTACGCGGATTACCAAAGACTGAACTGGGTAACCAACTGGCATCATGACCGGCAGATGTGGAAGGGCTATATCGCCTGGACCACCCCCTGGATCACGGCTGGCGTGGAAGCCTTTGTCAACACGATCAGGAACGATACAAAAGCTACGTTGATCGCCGGCGGCGCTGACACGATCAACACAAAAGCAAGCGGGATCAGCATGTATCTCCATGGCGCGATCGTTTTGGATAAACTGCGCTGGTTTGCGCGTGTCGATCTGTACAATCCCAATAAGAACGTGAACAATAGCCTGTATTCCGGTTATGCCGGGATCTCTTCCCCGAGCGCCTACATGACCCCGGGCTACAAATACAGCTATGCCGGTTCCACCACGGGCGCGCCCACGGGTGAGACCAGCACCGGCGATCCGACCTCCAAGGAGACGTTCATTACGGCAGGTCTGGACTTTATGCCTGCCAGAGACGTACATTTCGAGCCCAATGTCTGGGTGGAGAAGTATTCGTCCCAATTGGCGTCCACCGGGAAGGAAAGTGATCAGGACGTAGTCTGGCGTTTGACGTTCTTCTTCGTCTTCGGGAAGCGCTATCTGAAGAGCTATACTCAGATGTAATCCTAACGCAACACTGATATGATCATGAAAAAGAATTCGCTAAGCTTTAGAAGCACCCTGACGGTTGCCGCTCTCGTCGTCGGCTCGATGTTTACCGCTTTCAGCCTGGTATCCTGCGGCGGCGGCGGTGGCGCTTCGGGTGGGGACAGCACGTCATCCAACGACGACGCCTTGCTTGGCGCCGGCAGCTCCTTCGATTACCCCCTTTTCTCCAAGCAGTTCTCGGTCTACAATCAGGCCAACGGGCTGAAGGTCAATTACCAATCGGTAGGTTCG
>DATMLR010000123.1:0-5112 GCA_035570015.1 Puia sp. | reverse complement strand
ACTCCCGGATCTTGTTATTGCTATAGTCGGCAACATAGATCACCGTCTCCTGAGTACTGGCATGGTACAAAGCCAAACCGCGCGGGCTGTTGAAACTCACATTCAGCGGTGTCCCATTTATAAATTGTCCATCCTGCGAGCCCGCCTGACCCGATCCGGCGAAGGTGAAGACATTGTCACTCTGATTCAACTGGATCATCCGGATAACATTATTCCGGCTATCCGCTACATACAGGATCGCGCCGACAGAATCATAAGCCAACCCGATCGGCCGGTTAAACTGCGCACTGGTACCCGGTGCGTCATGATATCCTGCGGTCCCGCTGCCAGCAATCGTGCTGACATTCCCCGAAGGATCGATCATCCGAATCCGGTTGTTCAATTCATCCGATACATACAAGTTTCCGCGGTTGTCGAACACCAGTCCGGAAGGGTTTTGGAACTGCGCCTGCGATGCCGGGCCATCCTTCCATCCCGCGGTAGTGGTACCGGCATAAGTACTAACGACACCCGCGGGAGTAATTTTGCGGATCTCATTATTGCCATAGTCCGCCACGTACATATTCCCCGATTGGTCGAAGACCCCATTTTCCGGATTCTGGAAAGATGCCGCGGTCCCCGTGGCATTCGCGCTGCCGCCATTTCCGCTGCCCGCAAATGTAGATACGTCGGCGCTCCCCACAGTCGCATTGTCAAAATAAAAGGTTCCTGCATTTACGACCGCCTGGTTTTGAACGGTGACGAACACAATTGTAGAATCAATCGTGGCGGAATCCGGAACCATCGGGACGCTGAAGACGATCTGCGTCGCCGTGGCAGAGATAATGTTCGCATTAAGCAGCGCAACCGATACGGTTTCCTGCGTAGTATCGGTGTAAAAGCCTGTCCCCGTGATCGTCACCACCGTACCCGTTCCGCCATGGTTCGGGATCATCGAAGTCACGGTCACCAGGACCCCGTTCTTATTTGTCTTATTACAGCCCTGCAGCCCGCAAAGTAAAAGAAAGGCGATTGAGATCGCCACTATTGTCCGGCAAATCTTCATAACTCAGTTTTTTTCGAGATGAATAAATCACCATCGAAATTATTGAGTAGAAACGCCTCTGACAATACCGAATAATCGGGACAACCAAAGATCAATCCGCTGTCGCGACCTGGTTAGATTTCACAGCAATCCCATTTGCATACAGACCCGTGGAATCGGTCCCGTTCTTAAGTGGAGACACAACGCTATTCTTCAGTGTGACCTGGACCCCATTCTTCCAGTATAGCGCCAGATCGTTATTCTGGTTCACAGAGCCGGTCCCTCCGGCCATATAGACGTCCTGACCGCTTAGCGCTATCCCGCCAACAAAAGCGCTGTCAACGCGTCCGGAAAGCCCCAACTGGAGCCCATTCTTCCACCAGGCAGCCGTAGTCATACCGCCGGGCTCCGTATAAATGCCCGCCGCGTAAATATCATTGCCGTTGAGCGCCAGAGAATTCACCTGGCCGATTATCGGATAGTTGACCGCCCAATCCAGGATACCATCTTTCCATACCGTTGCCGCATTGCTATAACCGTTGCCGCTGGTCCTGGTACCGCCCAGGTAGATGTCGCTGCCGGAGGAAACCACACTGGTGGCATACGAGAACGGATAGCCGGCAAGGGATTGAGCTACACCGTTTTTCCAAACAACGACCGTAGAAGAATCCCCATGCCCGTTCATGAACTGGCCCACCACATATACATCATTCCCGCTGATAGCGATACCGTTGGCAACGGAATAGAACGAATCGCTCTCCAATTCTTCCGCTACGCCGTTCTTCCAGCAGGTTGCGACTGGAAAGCCGTTGGCGGCGGAAAGCGACCCTACCGCATAGACATCCTGACCATTGATCGCGAGCGCAGTGATCCGCGCATCGGTGCTTCCATCGGTCAGCGTCACCGGGACGCCGTTCTTCCAATAGGTCGCCATATTAAAACTCTTGGCGGTCGACATGTCCCCACCCACGTAGACATCATTCCCACTGACCGTTACACAGGTCGCAAAGGACCAATTGTTGGACGTCAGCGCCGTCGCAACCCCATTCTTCCAGCAAATGGCATATAAAGTCTGCTTGCCGGTCACCGGATCCTGGACGAAAATTCCACCCGCCACGTACACTGTGACAGAATCCCCATTCACGGACCCACTCACGGCGGTCGTTTTCGCCAGCGGCGCAGCCGCCTTTTTGCAAGCCGGCCCAATGAACAATGCCGCAGACAAGAATATGCCGATCGCCCTTTTCATTAGCATGTTTTTTGTTTGACAGATGAACTTAGCGGAACGTTGCATGGTTAATCCAAACCTCCTTCCATCCTCGCCCATCGCTCCGTCGGTATAATCCATGCATCCAGCGCCTTGAAAAGAAACCCGTGATGCAGAGCAATCTCATAACTGATCAATAGACTCAGGCATCATAATGAAACCGGCATTGAATAATATAACACTTCTGATCCTTCCCTTTTTTCCCTTCGACCTTATACACCAGCCTGTGCTCTCCGCTGATCCGCCGCGACCAGCAACCTTTGAGATCATACTTCAGCGGCTCGGGCTTTCCAATTCCCTGGAAAGGATTCCTTCGAATATCGGCCAGCAATTCCCTGATCTTAGCCACCATCCCTATATCGGTCGTAATCCAGTAGCTGAATTCCTCCCACGCATTCTCCGTAAACTCAAAGTTCATTTCTTTTTCTTGTTATAGGAAACCTTCGGCTCCTCCAACAGGAACTTTCGCGTCTTATTGTTCTCTAACTGTGCCAGCGACTCCCGCAATCGATCCCGATTAGTCGCCGTCGACAACAAATGTCCAGTCTCCTGGAGCGCATTATATTCCTTAATTGACATCAAGACGACGGCATCGTCCTCCCCCGTCCGCGGTACAACAACGACATCCATTGACTTGGTTACCAGGTCAAAATACTTCTTGATATTCGAGCGCAGCTGCGTAATTGAAATAGCTTGCATAGTTGTGTACGTTATAATGTACGTGCAAATGTACAACTTTTCCCATTATTTCATCCGTTTTTTCCAACACCCAACTCCCCCTGATTCACCGGTAGCCCGCCGCCTGCAATTCAAACAATTCGGCATATCGGCCACCAGCCTTCAGTAACTCTTCGTGGCTGCCCAGCTCAGCCACGCGGCCGTCGGTGATCACCGCAATCCGATCTGCGATCCGAACCGTCGAGAAACGATGGGAGATAACGATGCCGATCCTTCCTTTCAGGTTTTCCTTCAATTCGGCAAAGATCGCGGCTTCTGCCTCAGGGTCGAGTGAAGAAGTAGGTTCGTCAAGGATCCAGATATCGGCGTTTCTGTACATGATGCGCGCCAGGGCAAGGCGCTGCCATTCGCCACCCGAAAGGTCATGCCCGCCTTCGAATAAGCGGCCCACCTTGGAGTCAAGGCCATTCGGCAGCTTACTTACCAGCCATTCACTGCGGGAATCCCTGAGGGCTTTGACAATTTGCTCATCCGTTGGTTCTTTATATGGCCAGCCCATCAGAATATTTTCCCTTACCGATAGCTCATAGGTCGCATAATCCTGAAATAGCACCCCGATCCTGCCGCGCAATTGTTCAGGGTCCATCTCTCTTACATCGATGCCGCCGATGCGGATGCTGCCCTTTTGAGCATCATAAAATCGCAACAACAATTTCACCAGGGTACTCTTTCCGGCGCCGTTCTCCCCGACAAGCGCAAGCAGCTCGCCACTTTGGATTCGAAGATCGAGGTCTTGCAGTGCATTCCCGGCTCCCCCCGGATAAGAGAAGGAAACTCCGTCGAAGTCGATGCCGTCGATCATGCCCGGAGGAAGGACGCGGGGTTTAGCCGGCACCGGCACGAGCGGCCCGATTGACAGAAACGAGAAATAATCTTCCAGAAAAGCGGTATGCTGATCGACTGACACAAAGGTGCTGGTGATCTGACCAAGCGTTCCCGAGACAGCGGTAAAAGCGCCGATCACCAATACGACCGCCCCGGGGCTGATGGTACCCGCAATGCCACGAAACGCCACGAACACATAGGCGAGCCCGAGGACGGTACCGGCTACAATGCCACTCAACATATAAATACGTTTGCTGGAAGCAAAGATCTGTTCCCGCTGCCGGAAGAGATCCTCGGATAGCTTGCGATACCTCCCAAGCAGGTAGTCGCCCAGCACAAAAGCCCTGATCTCTTTAATGGTGCGCGACTGTACGAACAGGTCACCGATATACTGTCGTTCCCTTTCTTCCGGCGTTTCCTTGTAGTAGTATTTGTACAATCTGGCGGTGACACGGCTTTCAATCGCCATTGACAGGAAAGAGGCGGCCAGGGCCAGGACAACCAGCAACCAGTGAAGACTCGCCAGCAGACCGGCCATCAGCACGATCGTTACAATATTCCCCGACAACCCCAGCACCGACCAGGTGAGGTCGCCAGGCCGCCACGATACATCGCGTTTGGCGCGGGAGAGCCGGTCGTACCAATCGGAATTGTCGAAATGACCCATGTCGATCGTTGCAGCTTTGGCCAATAACCGGCGTTCGGCTTCCAGTTCCACCCGGCGCACATACAGGTTCCTGCTGTAACCGATATAGGCGCCGAGCGCCCGTTGGATTACAATAGTAACCCATAAACCGATGATGATCGGGAGAATGGCCCTGAAGGTGGTCTCACGCTCGTGAGCCCCGGCGATTACATTGACCAGCCGCGCGCTGAGGTAGACCGATATGGGCGGCATAATGGCATTGAACATGCCCAGCAATGTAAACCGGGTGAGCAGCCGCGGAGAGGCCGCCCAGGCAAGCACCATGGCTTGCTGTAGGTTTTTTGTTACTCTGCGGATGCGATTACCCCGTTTCATATCTAATCTGAGTTCCAGGCGGAGACGAGAAAAAAGGCCCGCGCCCCACCCGCATCCTCATCTGCATACTTGCACGCAATAACCCTGGTCTCGCCCGGCGCCAGCTCCAGATAATTATCGCTGAAGATCACCGGCAGAATGTCATCCCCCGCCTTCCCTTTCAACGCCCGCAAATGCACCTGGAAAGCCACCACGTGACCCGTATTCGTAAGCGTCACTTCGTGCACCGTACTGTCC